>CAOKAG010000018.1 GCA_948466395.1 uncultured Mycoplasmatota bacterium | reverse complement strand
AGGCGATGCCACCGCAGAAACAAAAGGTTGGAACGATGACTATGCGAGCTATGTTAACTCGAGTAACCCATGGTTCTATCGAGGGGGCTACTATAATTTTACATCTTCTGCAGGAGTCTTCCTCTTCAATGGTTACAATGGGACTAGCAACTCCGATATTGGTTTTCGTGTGGTGCTTGCTTATTAGTTATAAAAAAAGAGAGAAAAGTAAAGAAATAAGCTATTGTTTTCTTTTGTTTATTGACAAAGTAGTATATTTAAAAAGAATAGATCGCTTTTTATTTGTTATTTCTTGTCAAAAAAAAGACCATTGAACTTATTTGTCAACAGTCTAAATCGCATTTCGGCGATTTTTTTTAATAGAAGAAATATTACGATTCTTTTAATAGCTTGGCATGAATAACTAAACGATTTGTGTGATTAGAACAAGTGGATAAAGTAATGATTTTATCATCAGGTTGAATGTCGATATTAAAATTATGGATGCTTCTGTCTTTAAGCATGTTTGAGAATTCCATAAATTCATCATCATTAGCAAAATAAGTTTTTAAATAATCACTTGTTTTTGGAATAATATAAATAGAAAAAATTTGATATTTATTACTTTCATATAATGTATCGTAAGATAGAATCTGATTTTCAGGATTTTCATACCAACTTTTTTTGGTTGCATTAGCAAGTGTTCCAAACATGACACCACTGTAATACATGTTATGACCAAAAATGATGGTATTTCGATCTAGGTTTTCATTTGAATTACGATAATCCATGTAAATCCAGCCATTTTTATCTTTATTTTTGTATAAATTGTGTTGTAAGTAAAAGTCGTTATCTAACGATTGAACGACAGGGTAATCTACATTGGTATTGTTAACTTTTAACCAACCGACTACATCTGGATTGATGCTAAGAACTGATAAAATGTAGTTGTTTATGATTTCTTTGGAGGGATCAGAGGGAGGAGAAATGGTTTCATCTTTTTTTTCTTCAATAACTTCTTTAATGTTTTCTTGAATTTCTGTAACTTGACGTAAGGCAAGGTAATTACTAATGCTTATATAACTAATGATGCTAACCACTAATAAAGCTGTGATTAAACCACATATTTTTAAGGTATTTATGATGATTTGTGCAAAAATGTTTTCTTTTAAATATTCTTTAGAATAAACCAGTTCAATTTTAATTTTTTTCTTTTTTTGCTTTAATTTTTTGTTGACCTTTTTTAGATAGTCTATGGTTTTGTAATTTTTAATGGTATCGTATAAAAGAATCCGAATGTTTTTTAATTTGTTTTCAGTTAGTATTTTGATAATCGATTCTAAATCGTCTTTATTGTAAATGTCAATATGAATGGTTTTTAAATATTTATTGATATTGGCAAAAGCTAAAAAATCTTCTTTATCGTCAGTGGTTAAAGGTTTGTCAATTCGAATATTCATTTTATAGAAAATTTTGGAATAGTTGGTTAAATTATTGCTTTGCATAAAATGGCTTGTATAGAAAATTTCTGTTCTAGATTCAGAGCGAATGCCCGCTTTATCAAATAATTCAACCATATAAGTTTGAATGTTATAAGCTTCTATGTAATTGATATTTTTATTTTCAATAATTTTTTCATAAATTGAAAAGGGGAGAACTTGATTTTCTCGAATACAGATGGCGGTGATATAAGGATTTTTTTTAAATAAATCACATAAAAGAAGAGCAATTTCATTTGATTCAAGACTTGCACGGTAGACGTTTTTTTCTCGACATAATTCTGTAATAAAAAGACTTACCATTTTTTCATTTTCTATGATGTACTCTTTAGTAAAAGCAAGTTCATTATCAGTGATGACGTTGGTATAATCTAAATCGAGTTCTGGAAGTTGTTCATTGAGTGTTGTTGTAAAACTAATGGAATCGTTGTTAATAAAAATCTGAATTTTTTCCAAAAATCGTCACCACCTTTTTTATCTTTACTCTACTATCATAACACAATTTTACATCTTTTTATAAAAAAATATAGCTTTTGTGAATTTTTATGATATAATTAAGACATAATAATAGTAGAAAGAGGTATAAAAAATGAAAAAGTTTATAGGTTTAATTGTTTTGACCATTATGGTTCTTTTGCCAAATAATACAAAAGCAGCACAATATGAGTTTTCTATTTCTTGTCCGACCAAAGCTAATGGACAGTTAGATGTGAATTGGGATGAGACAGGATTAGTAGGAGCTGTTCAATGTTCTTTGATGTTAAAAATGTCAAGTGGAACATCTTTAAGTGAAATGAAAGCAACGTTTACTCCAGCTGATCCAAAAATCGTTTCTTTACATTCTGTAAGTGGAAGTGGAACATGGAATGCTACTTTTAATAAAAATAGTGCTGGAACCGCTTATGATGTTGTTTTAAAATCATCAACACCAGTAACGGGTACAGGAACTGAAATGGAGCTTGCAAAAGTTATTATTGATATTAAAAAAGCAAAACCAACTGATAACTGTGATTTTACAGTAACACCTTGTATCGGAAGCGATTGTTTTGATAAAATTATCGTTGAAGAAAAAAATACTTGTAAAATCGTTAATGGTCAATATTATGGTAAAAATGGAACAATAGTAACTGAAGAACAATATACTGCTGAATGTGCAAATAATCCTCAAACAGGAAGTTTTGTACCTTACATGGTTATTTTTGCTGGCATCGCTTTAACAACAGTTGTTTATATTGTTTCAAGAAAAAATACAAAATTGTATAAGATTTAATGATTAAAACTTCCTTTGGAAGTTTTTTTAATGCTTTTTTTTATAAGGTATGATATAGTTTTAACTAATTAAAAGAAGGTTTTATTATGACGATACAGAATTTATTTTTTTCTTATTCTCTTCAAGAAATATTTAAAGATGTTTCATTGGTTTTTAAAGAAAGAGAACATGTAGGAATTATTGGTGTTAATGGGGCTGGAAAGTCGACTTTTTTTAAACTTATTTTGGGAGAATTAGTGCCTGATGATGGTAAAATTATTTTGAAGAAAGACATACAGATTGGTTTTCTGCCTCAAGTTATAGGAGATACTTTACCGAATATGGATTTATCTGTTTTTGATTATTTATTGGAAGGAAGACCGATTAAACAACTTGAAAAAGAATTAGAAGAGGTCTATTTAAAACTAAGCAAGGAGTCCGATGAAAAAAAACTTGACGTTCTTTTAAAAAAAGTGAGTTTTTTGCAAGAAAGACTCGAATATTATGATGTGTATGAGGCTTCTAACATTCTTTTTAAAATTATAGAAGGGATGCATCTAGATAGTGCATTATTGGATCAGCCTTTAAAACATTTATCAGGAGGACAAAAGAGTAAAGTTGCTTTTGCTAGACTTCTTTATTCTAAACCAGAAATTATGCTTCTTGATGAACCTACTAACCATTTAGATCAAGATAGTAAAGATTATATTATTCAATATTTAAAAAGTTATCAAGGGTTGGTTTTAGTTATTTCCCATGATATTGATTTTCTAAATGAAGTGACAACAAGTACTCTTTATTTAGATAAAATGACACATTCTATGGAGCTTTTTCCTGGAAGTTATGAAAAATATTTAAAGATCCGAAATGAGAGAGAAAAAACAGGAGAGCGTCTTTTGGATAAACAATTAAAAGAAGAAGAAAAATTAAAAAAAATTATTGCTAAATATATTGGTGGGAATGAAAAGAAAGCTCGAATTGCTAAGGATCGTCAGAAAAAGTTGGCTCGTTTAGAAAGTGAAAAAGTGGTGTTGGAAAAAAAGAAGAAGAGTACGCATTTTAAAATCGAAATAAAGGAAAAAAGTGGCATTCTTCCTTTAAAATGTGAAAATTTAACGTTCGGATATGTCTCTCAACATCTTTTGTTTGAAAATTTAACGTTTGATTTAACAAGAGGAGAAAAGTTTTTAATTGTAGGAGAAAATGGTGTAGGAAAGTCTACACTACTTAAGCTTATAATGAATTATATGGCACCTTTAAGTGGAAAAATAGATATTAATTTTAAAACAAGTATTGGGTATTATGCTCAAGAGCACGAACTTTTAAATAAAGATAAAACAATTCTTGAAAATTTACAAGAATTTAATATGAATAAGGGACAGTTAAGAAGCTTTTTAGGTCATTTTTTATTTACGGGGGAAGATGTTTATAAAAAAATTTCTGTTCTTTCTCCAGGAGAACGAAGTCGAGTTGCTTTGGCCAAGCTTGCTTTAACTGGCTCTAACTTACTTCTTTTAGATGAACCGACGAATCACTTGGATCCAGAAACTCAAAGACTCATTGCTGAAGTTTTTAAAGCGTATGAGGGAACCATGCTTGTTGTATCTCATAATGTTGAGTTTGTGTCCCATTTAGGAATTGAAAGAATGTTGATGCTTCCAAGTGGTCAAGTGAAGTATTACGACGAAAATACAGTGCTTTATTATCAAAAATTAAATGAAAAAAAGAAATAATTTTGTGTTATTTTTTTTTTGGCTTCATATACTGTTTTAGGAGGACAAGCATACCATGAATATAAAAGGACTTACAGAAGAAGAAGTTGTAACTAGTCGTAGAAAGTATGGCACTAATGAAATTAGTAAGGTTAAGAAAAACAGTTTTCTTCGTTTGCTACTGGAATCTTTAGGAGATCCGATCATTAAGATTTTATTGATTGCTTTAGCAGTGAAGGTCGTTTTTCTATTTCGGAGTTTTGATTGGTTTGAAACGTTAGGAATCTTGATCGCTATTTTTTTAGCTTCGTTTATTTCAAGTATTTCGGAATATGGAAGTGAAAAAGCTTTTCAAAGACTAGGTGAAGAAGCTGCTATGATTAAAGTAAAAGTAAAAAGAAATGAGGTTATTCAAGAAGTTAATATTAATGAAGTGGTCAAGAATGATTTGGTTTTGCTTAATACAGGGGATCGAATACCAGCAGATGGTTTTATTGTTAGCGGAAGTATTTTTGTAGATGAGTCTACTATTAATGGTGAATCAGGAGAAGTAGAAAAGAAAAGTACTGTTTCAACTATAGAAGAAGAAAATAAAGTTTATCGAGGCACCATCGTATTTAATGGAGAGGCGATGATGCGTGTTTTAGAAGTAGGTGAGAAGACGATTTATGGTAAACTTGCCTCTGAGTTACAAGAAAGTGAACCTCCAAGTCCTTTAAAATTAAGATTAAGAGATTTGGCGGGTGTTATTAGTAAAATTGGTTATATTGGAGCGATTTTAGTTACCTTTTCTTATTTGTTTTCAGTTATTTTTATTGAAAATCATTTTGATAAAGCTTTGATTTTAAGTACGATTACCGATTTTCATACGATGTTTAACTATTTTATCCATGCTTTAACGCTTAGTGTTACGATTATTATCGTTGCTGTACCTGAGGGGTTACCAATGATGATTACGCTTGTGTTGTCAAGTAATATGAAACGAATGTTAAAAGAGAATGTTTTGGTTCGAAGGTTAGTGGGTATTGAAACCGCAGGAAGTTTAAATGTTTTACTGACGGATAAAACGGGAACGCTTACAAAAGGAAAATTAGAAGTTATGGCGTTTATAAGTGGAAATATGAAAACTTATAAACATATTGAAGATTTAAAAAAAGAAAGTTTTTATGAAAAAATTTATGAATCGTTTTATTATAATAATGAGGCTATGTTTGATCATGATCTGCATGTGGTAGGGGGTAATACTACCGATCGAGCTTTGCTTACTTTTTTGAAAAATAGAGAAAAAACGTTGTATCAAAAATTAGAAAAAGTTCCTTTCAATAGTACTAATAAGTGCTCTTTAGTTCAAATCGATAATGCGGAAAAATTAACTTATATTAAAGGTGAACCTGAAAAAATATTGCGTTTTTGTACACGTTATTTGGATGAGGAAAATCGTGAACGCGTTTTAATTCATAAGAATCGTTTGGAGGAAACCATTTCTAATTTAACTAAATCAGGGACTCGAGTTTTAGCTATGGCCTATTCAAAAGATGCTATTATTCATAAAGAGGGAGGAAGTTTTGTTTTCTTAGGTTTGATTGCTATTCGTGATGAGCTAAGGGATGAAGCTCGTGAAGGCATTCGCTTAATTAAAAATGCTGGAATTGACATTATTATGATTACAGGGGATCATAAGGATACAGCAAAACGAATTGCTACGGATGCAGGATTGATTACGAGTTCACAAGATCTTGTTTTAACAAGTGATGAAATGAATCGAATGAGTGATGAAGAGCTTAAAAGAGTCGTGAGGCGTTTAAAAGTTGTAGCAAGAGCGCTTCCTAAGGATAAAAGTCGATTGGTTTGTCTACTGGAAAGCATGGATTTGGTTGTAGGTATGACAGGGGATGGTGTGAACGACGCGCCAGCGTTAAAGAAAGCTAATGTTGGCTTTGCTATGGGAAGTGGGACAGAAGTTTCGAAAGAGGCCAGCGACATCGTTATCTTAGATGATAATATTTTGTCTATTAGTAAAGCAATATTGTATGGACGAACCATCTTTAAAAGTATTCGTAAGTTTATTATTTATCAATTAACTTGCAATATGGGCGCTTTGTTTATTTCGATTATCGGACCTTTTATTGGTGTTAATACACCTATTACTATTATTCAGATGCTTTGGATTAATATGATTATGGATACGTTTGCTGGGTTAGCGTTTTCTTTTGAACCTCCCCTTGAGCGCTATATGAATGAAAAGCCTAAAAAAAGAGACGAAAAGATTATTAATGGCTATATGTATAGTGAAATTATTTTCACGGGTATTTATTCGGCTCTTCTATGTATTTTATTTTTAAAGTTACCTCTATTTAAAACCATTATAAGAACAGGAGAAAATTATAATTATTTGATGACCGCTTATTTTGCCTTGTTTATTTTTATAGGGGTTTGCAATGCTTTTAATGCAAGAAGTGAGAGAATGAATTTGTTTAGTAATCTAAAACAAAATAAAATCTTTATTTTTATTATCTTATTTATTGTGATGGTGCAACTTTATTTGATTTATCATGGAGGAAGTTTATTTCGAACCTATGGATTAACTTTTAAAGAGTTATTACTTGTGATTCTTTTATCTTTAACCGTTATTCCTATTGATTTAATGAGAAAAATCTATATAAGAAAAAAACATTTTGTTTGTAGTGTTTAAAAATAGAGCTTTGATGAACTCTATTTTTTTTATGATTTACTTTATCATGAATTTGACACTTTTTTATAATAGGCTTTGAGAGATTTTTCTTTTCCTTAACTGTCAAGTAGGGGTAAGGGTGATAGCTTTATTTTTTAATGATTGAAATATTTGTTTTCTTTTGCTATAATTGATATTGTAATAATAAAGGAGGGCTTTAAATATGAGCAGCAATGATAATTGTAAAATTAATGCTGCTTATGTAGCGTCTTGGAAGAAAAAGAATCCGAAATTACAAGAGATTGAAACGGATGGACATTATTTATTTTATAAAAAAAATAGATTAGATATTAGTGAAATTTATATGCAAGATATTTTAAAGAATCCTAATATTTTTTATAGCATGGATACTATGAGTAGTGAACTTCTTTATAAGATTATAAAAGTACATATCCAGTCTATTTTAATAAAAGAAAAACAGTTGAAGGAAAAGGTTAGGAGGTATAACGATCTTGAATACAGATGATACCAAAAATAATATAATTAATTTTGAAGAATATAAAAATAAAGAGACATTAAATATAGATAATATTATTACGTTAGAACAATATAGGGAAATTAATGTGAAAGAGCATTTAACTCCTGTTGAGATGATGCAGATAGAGATTTATAATCGATACATTCAAGAACAAAATGAACTTGCTTTACAAGGAGTAGCTCCTATTTCTTCTGAGAAACCAGCAGCTGAACATATCCAATATGTTACAGAATTAATAGATAAACCTATTAAAACTCCAAATGAAGAAAAAGTGGTTACAGCTTTAAAAGAACGTCCAGCTAAAACAAGTGTTGAACCTGATTACACAAGAATACGTAAAAAAGCGGGGTATATTGATGTAGCCGTTTTGATTGTCGTTATTTTAAATATTGGATTTATTGTTGCTATGGCTCTTTTAAAAAAATAAAAGAGAGAACTTTAAAACGAACCAAATGGTTCGTTTTACTATTTTTTAATATCCTTTTTTCTTGTAATAGTTATAAAGCTCATTAAAACGGTTAAAATGGATGATTTCTCTTTGTCTTAAGAAGAGTAATGGTCCTATAACGTCTTTATCTGTTGATAAGTTGATTAAGTTCTCGTAAACCGCTCTTGCTTTTTGTTCAGCGGCCATATCTTCAGATAGGTCTGCTAAAACATCACCTGTTACGGCAAAATAAGTTGCTGTAAATGGACTACCTGAAGCATTAGTTGGATAAAGCCCCATGCCATGTTCACTATAAATGTCTCCAAGACCTGCATTTTTCATTTCTTCTGGAGAAGCCCCTTCTGTTAATTGTTTTACCATCGTTGCAATCATTTCTACATGACCTAATTCTTCTGTAGCAATATCATTTAATAAAGCTTTCCCTTTTTCATCAGGCATACTAAATTTTTGGCTGAAATATCTTAGAGAGGCTGCTAATTCTGAGTTAGCGCCACCAAATTGAGTTAATAAATATCTAGCCATTTTTAAATCTTTCTTTTTAATATTAACTGGATAGTTTAAGGTTTTCATATATTTAAACATACATGCTACCTCCTGTTTTATCCCAAGGCCATGGATTATTTAGCCAATTGTATTTTTCTTTTGTGGTTTCTTCTAATGACAATGGCCCATATTTTTTTGAATAGTCGTCTTTTAAGCGAATGCATTCTGTCACATATTTTTTAAATTGATTGTAAACTTCATAATCTTCGGGATGCAAATCCAAATATAAATTTAAATCATTAATAGCAAAGTCGACTTCCATTATTTTGTAAAGAAGAGCTTCTCTTTCACATGTTGGAACTAAATTCATATAATTCATTCCTTTATAAGGAACGTATTCGTTTACCCACATGTTGCCTCTTAAAAATCCTTCTTTGCTACTGTAAAGTTTATTTGAATTCATATCGTTAAAATAATTTTGATTATTATAAATCATTTGGCTCGTATCAAGATTTAATCCTGATAAACTTAATAAATCAAAATCGAAATCATTGTTTTCAAATAACATTTTTTTCTTCCTCCTTATTTTAATGTATGAATATCACAAATAAAGGAGAGGGCAAATGACTCAATCTTGACGAAAAAGCGATTCTATTTTATGATTATTTTGGGATTAGGAGACCAACTAAAAAGTAAAAGCGTTAGTACGATGAAACAACTAGGGTTGGACTCGATTAGATCAAAACGTTTTATAACCAATAGAAAGGGTAGAATACAGTCCTATTCTACAAGGTGATTGACTATGCTTCATGTTGTTCTTTTTGAACCAGAAATTCCTGGAAATACGGGAAATATCATGCGAACTTGTGTTGCGACAAATACTAAACTGCATTTGATTAAACCTTTAGGTTTTTCTTTAGATGAAAAATCAATTAAGAGAAGTGGGGTTAATTACATTGAATTTTGTGATTATCAAGTGTATGAAACGATTGAGGAGTTTTTTAGTAAAAATAAAGGCACTTACTATTTTTTAACTAGGTATGGTCATAAACCTCATACGAGTTTTGATTATAGTAATAAAAATGAGTCTATCTATTTTTTCTTTGGAAAAGAAAGTACTGGCATACCGCCTCATATTTTAAAACCCTATTTAGATCGTTGTATGAGAATTCCTATGACAGATCATGTACGTGCTTTAAATCTTTCAAATTCCGTTGCTATTATGATTTATGAAGCGTTAAGACAGCAAGATTACCCCAACTTGTTAAGAGAAGAACCTCATAAAAGTAAAAATTTTATTGAAGAGTCTTAAAAAAAGAACCGTTTGAAGTGAACCCCAAATAGTTCTCTTCAGTTTTGGTTCTTTTTTTTATTCACAAGTAAAGCCTTGAGCTATTATGTTTTTCTTAAATTGTTCCAATGATACATCTTTTGATAAATTTAGATCGTTTTCACCTAGTTTATTTGATAATTCATCAAAATCTAACTTATTAAAATCAAATGACATTTCATAACGATATTTAGTATCGCTTTCTTGTTTTAATTCTATTTTAAATCCTTTAATGTCTTTTAAAGAATCATTAAATTCATTTTCAATAAAATTTTTATAAAGCGTAATGGTTTCTTTTTCGGCTTCCATTACATTTTTATTCGTGGCTTTTAAAACTTTATCGCCTTTATAAGTAATAACCCAAGAGCCTTCCATTTTAGTGTTGGCTTCTTCATCTTTGATGGTACACGTTAATTTTTTTTCACCACAGCCTGTTATACCTATTAATAATACACAAAGTAATAAACTCATTATATATTTTCTCACTACTTACACCTCACTTCCTTTGTATAATAAAGATAACTCTATCTTCTTAAAAAGATTATATCTTATTTTTTATTAAAATAAAAGTTCTCTTTTTTTTTGATTCACATATAATCTACTATATGAGGAGGAAATATGGAAATATTAAAAGTATCGTCAAAATCTAATCCCAGTAAAGTAGCTGGTGCTATTGCTAATATTATTAGGGAAAGCAAAATGGTTGAAATTCAAACCATTGGAGCTGGAAGTTTAAATCAAGCCATTAAAGCAGTAGCAATAGCAAGAGGATTTGTTGCTCCAAGTGGAGAGAATCTTATTGTTATTCCAGCATTTAGTGATATTAGTATTAATGGCGAACAAAAAACAGCTATTAAATTAATTGTAGAAGCGAGATAATTCTAGGCTTCTTTTTTTTTGACTTATTGTTTATGAGAAATTTTTGATGTATAATTTTCTTAGTGATGTCTTATGGAAAAAAAATTATCTGAATCGTTTATTAGGGAACTTTCTGCATTAAAAGAAGAACCAAAATGGATGCTTGATTTTCGTTTAAAATGTTATCATAAGTTTTTGGAATTGGATTCTCCTCAATTTGGACCTAAGCTTGATTTTTCTTTTGATGAAATTTTATATTATAAAAATGAAGAAAAGAAATACAATGATGATTGGAAAAATGTTCAAGAACACGTTCGAAATACGTTTTGTCATTTAGGGGTTATTGAAGCAGAAGAAAAATATTTAGATGGAGTCAGTAATCAGTATGAAAGTGAAGTGGTCTATCATAAGAATAAGACCGATAAAGAAATTATTTTTATGAGCACCGATGAAGCTTTAAAACTTTATCCTGAATTGTTTAAAGACTATTTTAATACGTTAGTGAAATACGATGAAAATAAGTTTACGGCTTTAAATGGAGCGGTTTGGAGCGGAGGAAGCTTTATTTATATTCCTAAAAAGACAGTACTGGATCGCCCTTTACAAAGTTATTTTCGGATTGATACAGAAAGTTTAGGTCAATTTGAAAGAACGCTTATTATTGTTGATGAAGATGCCAGTTTAGATTATATAGAAGGTTGTACTGCTAAGAGTTATTCGAGTTCGTCTTTGCATGCGGGGGTGGTAGAAATTTTTGTAAAAAGTGGGGCTTCGATGCGTTATTCAACGATTCAAAATTGGAGTACAGATGTTTATAACTTGGTTACGAAAAGGGCATGGGTTGAAGATCATGCTAAAATGGAATGGATAGATGGTAATATTGGAAGTAAAGTGACGATGAAGTATCCTTGTTGTATTTTAAAAGGAGACTATGCCATTGGAAGTTCTATTAGTGTTGCTTATGCGAAAGAGAATCAAGTGTTGGATGCTGGTGCAAAGATGATTCATTTGGGAAAGCATACTAAAAGCCGTATTATAAGTAAATCCATTGCTTCTATTGGAACGGCAAATTATCGAGGGACGACACGAATTACGAAGGAGGCCAGCGACAGTATTGCAGAGGTAAAGTGCGATACGATTTTATTAGACGATTTGGCTAGTAGTGATACTTATCCTACTAATATTGTAGAGAATAAGACTTCTCGTCTTTCGCATGAAGCGACGGTTTCGAAATTGGATCAAGAGGTGTTGTTTTATTTAATGAGTCATGGTCTTACAGAAGATCGAGCAAAAGAATTAATTATAACAGGCTTTATTTCTGATTTTAAACGTGAATTACCTATGGAATATGCGGTTGAAATCAATCGATTATTAAAAGAGTAGAAGTGTTTATTAAAAAGGCATTTTTTACTCATTTTTTTAATCTTTGTCTTAAAGAAGAAAAAGTGACTCTTCTTTTTTTATTTTGCTTCTTTATTTTTGTTATTTGGCTTTTCGTTTTTTAAAATTGGGTTTTTGCCTCTTTTTTTAACTTTTGATATAGTGCAAGTGAAAGGAGGTAAGTATGAATCAAGTGATGTTAGTGGGTCGACTATGTAAAGAGCCCGAAGTGGTTACAACTGAAAAAGATAAAAAAAGAAGTGTCATTACCCTTGCTATTAATCGTCCTTATAAAAATAGTGAGGGTCTATATGAAGCCGATTTTATTCGTTGTGTACTCTGGAATAATGTTGCACTGAATACTTTTTCTTATTGTCATACTGGTGATGTTCTTGGCATAAAAGGGCGTTTACAAACAAGAAGTTATGAAGTCGAACCAGAAGAAAAAAAGTATTTGATGGAAGTGATAGCTGAAAAGATCACTTTTATTTCAAGTCATAAAAATTCTTTAAAAACAGTTGAAGAAGAAAGTTAAATTATTAATAAAAAATAAGAAAAAAAAAGAGTCTTTTTTCATATAGTTATTTAGGTGATTCTTTAATGAAAAATGTTTATAAGTCTCTAGGTTTATTAGGGATTATGGTTTTTAGTTTTTATTACACAGAAAAGATTGCAGTTATTATGCAAAACAAGAGCCCGATTATGCAAAGTATTAATCAAATTGAGAATAATTATTTAGAATCTCCAGTAAATGCAACGATTGAAGGTGACTCGATTACTCCTGGTATTATGGGAAAAATGATTAATAAAACTAAAAGTTATGTGAATATGAAATCTTTTGGAATTTTTAACGAATATTATCTTGTCTTTGATACCATTAAACCTGATGTTTCTTTGGAAGATAATAAAGATAAAATTATTGTAAAAGGAAATAAGAAAAAAAATGCCATCGCTTTTTTGATTGAAGACAATTTACAAGTAAGAGATTATTTTTTAGATCAAAAAATTAAAGCGTCTGTTTTTATAAATGAACAAGCTTTTGATAAAAACAGTTTTTTTGAACAAATTAATAATGATGAACGTTCTTATAAAAATACAGAAAGTCTTTTAAATAGGAATAATTTAAATACAAATATTTGTTATATCAAAGCGATGGATAAAGATTTTTGTTTGAAAAATAAGAAATATTTGATTTCTGAAACCCTTACTTTAAATAATATAAATTTTATAGATGTTAAAAAAGGTTTAGAAAGTGGTGTGATTATTTTAATTAAAGAAAATACTTCGTTAGAAAATGTAAAACTTCTTTTAAAAGAAATTCAATTTAAAGGACTAAAAATTTTAACAGTAAGTGAGTTAATAAACGAAAAAAAGGATTAATTGAATCCTTTTTAGTTTTTGTAAAGACGGTAAAAATGAATAGTGGGGGGATTTAAGAATCTTATCGGGAATTTATAAGTACCGATTCCATTTGAAATATACATTTTTGTGTCTTTTTTTTGATATTGATTCCCTGTAAATTCATTGATTTCTTTTTGATTTAAAAGATAGCCTTTGAAGGGAAGAGAAGTAAGACCTTTTAATGTATGACCAGCAAAGATAAGATTAGGCGTTATGTTTTGGTTGATGATGGTGGGTTCATGACTTAACCAAATTGTATAATAAGAAGTCACAGGTTCATTTTCTCTATATTGGGCATTTTCTATGTTTATAAGTTGTTCTATAATTGAAGATGTCCCAATAAATAATATAGGATCGTTGCCTTCGTGATAAAGTAAATCGTTTTGATTGTCTAATACTAAAAAGTCTGAAGCGGTTAAAATTTCTAAATACAACGCTTTGTTTGAAGCATCGTTGTCTCCAATTATAGCGTATTTTTTTATATTAGCATGGATTTTTTTTAAGTTTTCTTTTAATAGCGTTATATCTTGTTCTTTTAATTCATAGCGATCATTTAATAAATCACCTGTAAAAAGGACAATGTCAGAGTTTAGTTCGTTGATTTTAGTTACCAGTTTGGATACGTTTTTTTCTTGAATGGTTTCTCCATATAAAATGTCTGAAAAATGAGTGATTTTTAATCCATCAAAGGAAAAGGGAAGATTTTCATCGTAGATGGCTTGTTCTTGAATGGTAAGCCAGTTTGGTTCTAAGTATCGGATGTATAAATAAAAGAATATTGTACAAAGAATTAAAAAGAGAAGAATTTTTTTCCATCTCTTTTTTGGCTTAGGGTTATTTTCTTTCATGTTACCCTCTCAGTAAAAAACTTGTTAATAAAACTAAAGCTACTGATAAGGCATTATGTAGGACATGAGGTAGAATAGAAGAAAATAAATTATCGGTTTCGTAGTAGGCTTTTGCAAAGAAGTATCCTAAAGAACCATAAGGGATGATGAAAAGAAATTCTTTCCAATGATTTAAAAGATTGGTTATTGTAAATTCATCAATGGCTGTTAAAACGTGTAATAATCCAAAAATGAAAGCGCTTGTTAAAGCATAAACTGTTTTTTTATTAAAAGATTTACGTAAGGCAAAACGAAAAATAATTTCTTCTAGAATGGGACCAATTAAAATTGTCACTGGAATGGCATAGAGTGGAAATTCAAATAAATTTTCTCTTGCCAATTGTTCGTTTACAGAAATGTCTTTTACAAAGGATGAAATAAATAAATTAGATACAATCATTACTAATAAGCCGTATCCCCAACAACTCAATCCTTTATTGATGATTTCTTTTGGTTTTTTTAAGAAGGCTTTAAATTGTTCGATCATTTCTTTTCTTACAATGAAAAAGATAATGAAAAAGGTTATGAGATAGAGCACTAAATAGCCAGCATTTGAAATCCAAAAATTGTCACTTAACAATAGATTCTTTAAAATCATGGCTAGAATAATTGGACAAATAACGAGATAAAGACTTCCCAATGCTAAAGTATAAACTAGCCCTTTAAAAAATTGTTTTACTTGATTCATTTTGTATACCCCAAAGAGGCTAATCTTTCTTTTATTTTAGCTTTGGATGCGTAACCAATGATTCGATTTAAACTTGTTTTTTCTTCCCCTTCTGTAAAAAATAAAGTGGTTGGCGTTCCTGAAAAATTAGCGTATTTTGAAAGCGTAATCTTTTCATCCGTATTTAAATTAGTAATGTTTAAGACGTTGGCTTCAATATTTAATTCTTTTAGGGTTCGATCTAGTTCTGGTAAATATTGTTCACAATGAGAACAACCAGTTTGACTTATTACTAATATAAACGTTTCTTTGTTTGCTATTTTCGTTTCTAAATCTGAAACTTTAATGTTTATTAGTTTGGTCTGCGCTGTATTTTCACTAAAGGCAAATTTATAAACTAAAAAAGCTCCAAAACCAATTACAAGGACAATGATTAGGTATAAATACCAATTTTTTTTAATACTTTCCATATACAATCACCATTAAAAATATAACATAATTTAGAATTAATAGCAATTTATCTTTTAAGGCCCCTTTCGTTTTTGATTAAAAGCCTTTATTCTAAGGCATGTAGGCAAGATTTTAAAGTTATTTTACTACTAATTTACGACATTTGTGATTATCTTCTAAAAACAAAAATGTCGTAAACCTCTATAAATAAAGGTTATAAAGACATTTAAGAACTTATGAAAAAATACTAACAAAGATACAATATTTTTTAATAAAAAAATCAAAAGTCAAAAAAAAATAATAAGAAACAATAAGTCGACGAAAGATGTTTTTAGGCTCTAAGGTTTCTAACATATAAAATTACTTTTAGAAATAGTATTTACTATTGGGGGAGTTATCTTTCATTCTATTTATTTTATATTTACAATCATTACAAAATGTGCTAGACTAACATTTAATTAAAGAAGGGGATAATATGGATTCAAAGGTATGGGAAACTTTTTATCAAATTTATGAGAAGGCAGTCATTCCTCGAGAGTATTGGGATTTTTATCCAAAAGAAAATTTTTGTTTGGTAAAATCTCGACTAGAAAAGGTTGCTTTTGCGAAAAATCAATTAGAAAACAACTATGAAACGCTTTTTAAATTGTTTAAACCATTTTCTAATTTAGGAAAGGAATTTAATTATAAAGAATTAGCTACTTGTTTAAATTCGAAAAAACGAGTTGTAGATGATTTCGTTTCTATAGGTCTCGCATTGGACTTTATTCGGTATGAAAAAGATCGAGCAAATTGGACTATAGATAACTATATTGCCCCTAATTTTGTTTTTGAAGATGCCTTTTTTGAAAATCAAACTCTTAGAATAGTTAAAAGCAAAATGAGTGAAACAAGTTCTGTCATTGTTCAAATTCTTTCTATGTATAGAAATTGTCTTGCTCTTTCCAATGAAAATGAAGAGATTTGTATTGGGAAAAATCGTATCCAAGAGGTTTCTTTTAATAAAAAAAGATTAAATCAAGCTTATAAAACAATCTATTACCTTTTAAAACAATTTAATCTTCCAATTCCAAAATTCTGCTTTAATGATTTAAAAGTTTTGAAAAAAGACTTTAAAATGTCACTTGATGTTGTTGAGTTTCTGCTTGCCATGGCTCATGCGAGTGGATTCGTTCGCTATGAAGATAGTGATAAAAAAAATCCATCTTTACTTTTAACTGATGATTATATACTTTATGAAACTTTACAAAGCCACTATGTTGAGGAATATTTACAAGTTAAAAAAGTTGAAAAAAATACTAATTTAGGGGACAAGTTGGCGTTTCAAATTATGGATATTTATAAAAAAAGTCTTGCGCAGCCTTACGATAAAGACATTTGTATAGGAAGCAACCGCTTTATTACTGTTATCTTTAATAAAAAGACCTTGTCTCAATTTTCTGATGCTATTTCTAAAATTATTTCCTCGGTGTTGGGGGATAAAAATGATTTTTCTTTTAATGATTTAAAAATTATTGAGAATCGATTTGTTTGGGACAAAAATGATTTTGTTTTTGATTATTTACTAGCTATGGCTACAGCTCTTAGAATTCTTGATTTTGCGCCTTTAAAAGAAGGGAAATTAAGCGATGTTAAAAATCCAAGATTATCTTATTCAAGTCGTTCTACAAACGTGCAAATTCATATAAAAGAGAAAACGAAGAAAAAAACGTTTATGTCAGATAAATTTTTAGCTTTAATGACTACTTTTCGTTTTCCTGTTTCTAAACAGAAAAAAGTTCATTCACTAAAGAATGGTGAAAATCTTGCTCATAGGATTAATTTAATGTATGAAAAATGTCTTGCACAGCCTAACGATAAAAACATTTGGTATGGATGTAATCGTAACGAAGTCATTGCGTTTAATAAAAATAAACTTGAGTTTGTTTTACCAGAAATTCAAAAAATAATAGAACAATTAGCTATCCATACTCAATTTTTTACTTATGAAGATTTAAAAATAAGGGAAAAAGATTTTAATTGGATTCAGGATGAGACGGTGAAGGATCATTTACTGGCTATGGCTAATGGATTGGGCATTATTCAATTTAGTAAGCAAACTAGTGAATGTGAAGAAGATGAGGTGAATCCAGAACTTTTTATATCTGATGTTTATTTTAGGGAAAAGACAAGACAGAGAAGATTGAAAATTAGCTAAAATTTTCTCTTTTTTTTTAATTTCTTTTATGTTAAAATATTTTTAACAGATTTAAGTGGGCAGAAACATCCCACTTTTATTATTGAGGTGAGGAATGGAAAGCGTATTAGAGACAATAAAAAAGAATATAGAAGATGAGTTAAAAAAGTTAGAAATTGTGGTTGATGGTGTAACTTATGAAAAATCTGGTAATTATTATTTTTTACGAGTCGTTTTAGATAAAGTTAATGGTATTGATTTAGATACGGTTGTTGAGGCTACTCATCTCATTAATCCTATTTTAGATCGATTGGATTTAATTGAAGAGGAATACATATTGGATGTGTCAAGTAAGGAAAGAGGTAATGAATAATGAATTCAAAAGAATTTTTAAAGGCATTGGATCATATTGTTGAAGAAAAAAATATTAGTCGTGAAGTCGTATTAGAAGCTATGGAACTTGCACTTACAACTGCTTATAAGAAAAATTTTGATTCAAAGACCAATGTTCGAGTAGATATTAATCGAGAAACAGGAGAAATAAAAGTTATTTCCTATTTTGTCGTTGTTGAGGATTACGACGATGGAACGGAAACCGTGGATGAAGAAGGCAATGTTACGCGAATTCCTCCTGAAATAAATGAAGATGCTCAAATTTTATTAGAAGAAGCTAGAGAAATGGTTCCAACTATTCATGTAGGAGAAACCATTGAAAAAGAAGTGACGCCGAAAGATTTTGGACGTGTTGCTACCAGTACTGCTAAGCAAGTGATTAATCAAAAAATTAGAGAAGCGGAAAGAAATAGTATTATTTTAGAGTATCAAGATAAAGAAGGCGAACTGTTAGTAGGAATGCTTGCTATGGAAGATAAAAAGAACTATTATGTGGATTTAGGAAGAACAAGAGGAATATTACCGATGACAGAAATGATTCCTGAAGAAAAAGTTAAGATGGGAACGAGTATTAAAGTTTATGTTTCTAAAGTAGAAGAAACAACAAAAGGACCACTTATTTTGTTATCTAGAAAGCACTATGGTTTTGTAAGAAGACTTTTTGAAACAGAAATTCCTGAATTAGCGGATGGAACCATTCAAATGTATCAATGTGTTCGTGAGCCTGGTATTCGAAGTAAGGTGGCTGTTTTTTCTACTAATGAAAAAATTGATCCAATTGGAGCGTGTATCGGTGCAAATGGTAATCGTATTGCTAGTATTTTAAAAGAGTTAAATGGAGAAAGAGTTGATTTGATTTTATATAGTGATGAACCTTCAGAATTTATAAAAAATGCTTTAAGTCCAGCAAAAAATGTTATTGTGAATATTATTGATCCCGTTAAAAGAGAAGCTTTGGCTATTGTGGATGATGACAACTTAAGCTTAGCGATAGGTAAAAAAGGAAGCAATATTAAATTAGCTAGCCGTTTAACAAAGTATAAGATTGAAGTTAAAACAATGAGTCAAATTAATGAAGAAGGAAATCGAGAATAATAAAGAATTGACAGTCATTTTAGAAAAATAAATTTAAAAGGAGGTACTTTAATGAAACAAAGAAAAATACCTTTAAGAATGTGTATCGTAACTAGAGAAAAGCTAGAAAAAAGAGATTTAATTCGTGTTGTTCGAACTCCTGAAGGAACTGTAAAACTGGATCTTACTGGAAAAATGAATGGTAAGGGTGCGTATTTAAAAAGAGATTTAGAGGTTATAAAAAAAGCCCAAAAAAATAAAATATTAGATAGAGTATTAGAAATTAATGTTCCAGAAAGCGTCTATGAGGAATTAGAAAAAAATATGAAAATGAGAGGTGAGGAAAAATGATGAGTGTTAGTGATTATGCAAGTAGTGTTGACTTATCTGTTGCTGAAGTTTTAAAAAAAGCAAGAGAGCTTGGGATTGAAGTTAAAACTGGTAATGATGAACTAAGTGAAGATGATGTTATTATTTTAGATAATGCAATCAGTTTAATAAGTACAGATACGGAAGCAACCTTAGAAGATAATGATGATATTGATGAAGTTGTTGAAAGTATTATGGAGAGTAGTCAAATTGCTTCTATTAATGATGGTGAGAAAAAACAAAAATTAAAAAAGAAAAGTCAGATTGCTAGTAGTAAAGAAGAATACTTGAATAAAAGAAAAGAAATGTATAAACACAAAGAAAAATTGATGAAAAATAGTAAAGATGAGCATGTGGTTTTGTACAAAGAAAATATGACGGTTAATGAACTGGCTTCTGAACTTGGAATTAGTGGCAACGATATGATTAAAAAACTGATGAGTTTAGGGTTAATGCTTAATTTAAATCAAAGTATTGATTATGAGAATGCAACGATTGTTGCAATGGATTACGATAAGACTTTAAAAAGAGAAGAAACTCAAAATGTTGCTAATTTTGAAGAATATGAAATTACCGATAATGAAAGTGATTTAGAAGGTCGTCCTCCAGTTGTTACGATTATGGGACACGTTGACCATGGTAAAACCAGTTTACTGGATTATATTCGTCATTCTAAAGTTACGGAGTCTGAATTTGGTGGGATTACGCAACACATAGGCGCTTACCAAGTAAATCATAATGGAAGTCCTATTACGTTTATTGATACACCAGGGCATGCGGCTTTTACAGAAATGCGTGCTCGAGGTGCTCGTGTTACCGATATTGTTATTATCATTGTTGCAGCGGATGATGGAGTTATGCCTCAAACAAAAGAAGCAATTGACCATGCGCAAGCAGCAAATGTTCCTATTATTGTTGCGGTCAATAAAATTGATAAACCTGATGCTCATCCAGAACGTATCAGACAAGAAATGAGTGAAGCTGGACTTACACCAGAAGAATGGGGAGGCGACTATCCATTTGTAAACATTTCAGCGGTAACAGGAGAAGGCATTGACCTTTTACTTGAAACGATTCAGACGATAAGTGAAGTTGAATGTTTTAAAGCGAATCCAAATCGTTATGCGGTCGGTTCAGTAATTGAAAGTCGTGTAGATAAAAATATTGGTGGGGTCGCTTCTTTGCTTATTCAAAATGGAACATTAAGACTAGGAGACCCAATTGTTGTCGGAACGTTTAGTGGAAAAGTTAGAACGATGAAAAATGATTTAGGTGAATCGATTGTTAGTGCTGGACCTTCTATGCCAGTTGAAATTACAGGAATTTCAGATAACCCTAGTGCTGGGGATAAATTTATGGCTTTTGAGACTGAGAGTGAAGCAAAAAGAATTGCTGATGCTAGAAGTCGTGAAAAAAGAGAGTCTAAGTTAACTAAAACAAGTTTATCTTTGGACGATTTGTTTAGTAAAATTAATGAAGGTCAAAATTCGATTCATGTGGTTTTAAAAGCGGATGTTCGTGGAAGTGAAGAAGCTGTACGAAATGCTCTTGAAAAAATCAATGTTGAAAATGTAACGGTTAAAGTCATTCGTAGTGGGATTGGGACCATTACCGAAAGTGATGTGGTTCTTGCTAATGCTAGTGATGCTATTATCATTGGATTTAATGTTAGTCCATCTAGTAAAACCAAAGAAATTGCTCGTGAATATGGAGTAGACATTCGTCTTTATACCATTATTTATAAAGTGGTGGAAGAAATGGAACTGGCGATGAAAGGAATGTTAGACCCTGAATTTGAAGAACATGAACTTGGTGAAGCAGTGATTCGTAAGATCTTTAAATTTTCAAAAGTGGGAAATATTGCTGGAAGCTATGTGGAAACAGGAATCATGAAAAATGGAAGTCTTGCTCGTGTGATTCGTGATGGCATCGTTATCTATGATGGGAAAATTGCTAGTATTCAAAGAGAAAAAGATACTGTAAAAGAAGTAAAAAAAGGTTTCGAATGTGGTATCACTTTAGATAATTATAGTGATATTAAAGAAGGCGACATCATTAAATCTTTAGAGATGGTTGAGGTGAAACGCGTTTGAGTAGTATAAAAATAAAACGTATTGCTTCAGAAATGACTAGAGTGATTAGTGAAATTTTATTAGAAGAAGCAAGAGATGATCTTTTAAAGACGATGACCATAACAGGAGCTGAGGTCTCTAATGATTTATCGTTTGCTAAAATTTATTTTACTAGTTTGAGTGATATGGAACCAAGCAAGTTAGAACATGAAATGGACGAAGCTTCCTCTTTTATTCGAACGAAAGTTGCTGAAAAAATGGATCTTCGAAATACTCCAAAGTTAAAGTTTGTTTATGATCATTCTATTGAATATGGTAACAAGATTGAAAAAATATTAAGTGAAATTAAGGAAGAAAAGTAAAATAAATAAAGATGATGAATGGTATATTGGTTATTAACAAAGAACAAGGGTTTACGAGTCGTGATGTTATCAATATTTTAAATAAAAAGTTAGAGACGAAAAAGATTGGCCATACAGGAACTTTAGATCCTATTGCTACAGGTGTTTTAGTGGTTTGTGTTGGGCGTTATACCAAACTTGTAGACCAAATAACCAGCTATGATAAAGAATATGTGGCGACGATAGAATTAGGGAAAAGAACAGATACTTTAGATCGTACAGGGCATATTTTAGAAGAAAGTGAACCTGCTAATGTTGATAACTCAGTACTTATTCACACTCTTCATTCCTTTTTAGGAAAAAGTTTACAAGAAGTTCCCGCTTATTCGGCCATTAAAATTCATGGTAAAAAATTATATGACTATGCAAGAAATAATGAGTCTGTCGATTTACCAAAAAGAGAAATCGAAATCAAAGAAATTGAACTTTTGAAAAATGAAAAAGGTTTGATTACTTTTAGAGCCGTTGTATCCAAAGGAACGTATATTAGAAGTTTAATAAGAGACATCTGTCAGTCTTTAAATGTACTGGGGACCATGTCGTCTTTAGAAAGAACGAGGCAAGGGAATTTTAAGATCAATCGTGCAGTTACGTTAAATGATATTGATAATAAGAATTATCCATTGTTAAATTTAGAAACGGTTTTTGACTATCCGATATATTCTTTAAGTGAAGAAGACTATTTTAAAGTTGTAAATGGACATAAATTAAATATTAAGGAAAAGGCTTCTTATTTATTATTAAAGTATCAAAATCAAGTCGTGGCTTTATCAAAAAAAGAAGAAGGTTATTATAAAACTGTATTTAGAGACTTTTAATTCATTTTGTTTGCATTTTGTTCTTGTTTATACTATAATAAACAAGAAGTTTATTCTTAGTTAGAAAGATTCTCGATTTCTAATTCAGTTTAAACCAATTAAAAAGAAAAGGAGAGAAAAGTATGTCAATTACCAAAGAAGAAAAAGCAGCGATTATTAAAGAGTTTGGTAAGAATGAACATGATTGTGGTTCAACAGAAGTACAAGTGGCTATATTAACTAAAAAGATTAATAGTTTAACGGAACACTTAAAAGTTCATATTCATGATTATCATTCTAAAAGAGGACTTTTAATGATGGTTGGTAAAAGAAGAAAATTATTAGATTATCTAAAAGAAAACAATGTAGTTTCTTATAGAAATTTAATTGAAAAGTTAAATATAAGAAAATAAGGCACTTCGTTTTTAAAGTGTCTTTTTTCATGTAGAAGAGGTTATTATGAAAAGAAAATTTGAGATCGATTTTTTAGGAAGAAAGTTAGTTGTTGAGACAGGAGAATTGGCAAAACAAGCCAATGGTTCTGTTTTAGTAAGGTATGGGGATACGGTTATTTTATCGGTTTGTGTGATGGGAAAAAATACGATTACAGCTGATTTTTTTCCTTTGACGGTTTTATATCAAGAAAAGTTGTATTCCGTAGGTAAAATTCCAGGGGGGTTTATTAAACGTGAGGGAAGACCAACGGATGAGGCAACCCTTGCAGCAAGAATAATAGATCGGCCAATAAGACCAATGTTTAATGAGAATTTAAGAAATGAAATTCAAGTGATTAATACAGTTTTATCCGTTGATCAGGATAATTCTCCTATTATGGCCAGTTTGTTTGGAAGCAGTTTATGTTTGGGAATCAGTGATATTCCTTTTGATGGACCAGTTGCAGGCGTTGTTGTTGGTAAAATCGGAAAGAAATTTATTATTAATCCAACAGGAGAAGAGTTAGAGAATAGTAGTCTTAATTTAATTGTAGCTGGAACAAAGGATGCCATTTGTATGGTAGAAGCTGGTGCTGGGGAACTAAGTGAAAAAGATATGTTAGAGGCGATGATGTTTGGTCATGAACATATTAAAATTTTATGTGCTTTTCAAGAAGAAATTATTAAGGAAATAGGTATTGAAAAGAAAGAACTTACGATTTCTAAAATTGATGAAGTTTTAGAGCAAAGTGTAAAAGATTATGCAACGAAGGGGATTTTAGAAGCAATTCAAATTAAAAATAAATTAGAAAGTTATGAAGCTGTAGAAAAGATTAAAAGTAGTGCCATGGAAAATTTTGCTGAAGTTTATGCTGAACATGAAAATATTGATCAAATTTTAAAAGATGTTAAAAAAGTGTTAGACGATATAGAAGCTTCAGAAGTTCGAAGATTAATAACAGAAGAAAAAATAAGACCTGATGGAAGAAAGATGGATGAGATTAGACCGTTAGATGCTCAAGTTGATTTGCTTCCTAGAACTCATGGTAGTGCTTTATTTACAAGAGGACAAACGCAAAGTCTTGCGACTACAACATTAGGAGCCTTAGGAGAACATCAAATATTAGATGGTCTTGGTCTTGAGGAGACAAAGCGATTTATGCTTCATTACAATTTTCCACAGTTTTCAGTGGGAGAAACGGGAAGATATGGAAGTCCAGGAAGAAGAGAAATTGGTCATGGCGCTTTAGGAGAACGAGCCCTTTTACAAGTGATGCCTAGTGAAGAGGACTTTCCTTATACCGTACGTGTGGTCAGTGAAATATTAGAAAGTAATGGTTCAAGTAGCCAAGCGACTATTTGTGCAGGTTGTTTATCTTTGATGGCGGCGGGTGTTCCGATTAAGAAACCCGTAGCGGGTATTGCTATGGGACTGATTACAAAAGAAGAAAAGTATACCATTTTAACAGATATTGCTGGTTTAGAAGATCACATGGGGGATATGGATTTTAAAGTCGCTGGAACACGTGATGGAATCTGTGCTTTACAAATGGATATTAAAATAAAGGGAGTGACCAAAGCTATTTTAAAAGAAGCTTTAGATCAAGCTAAAAAAGCAAGACTTCAAATTTTAGATGTGATGGAAGATTGCATTAAGACACCTAGAAAAGAATTATCACCTTATGCTCCAAAAATTGAAACGTTTACGATTAATCCTGATAAAATTAAAGATGTTATAGGTCGTGGAGGAGAGATGATTACTAAAATTATTTTAGATTGTAGTCATGTTAAAACAGTAAATGATAAAGACGCGGTTAAAGTTGATTTAGAAGATGATGGACGTGTTATTATCTATCATACTGATCCAGAAATTATTTCTATGACAAAAGAAAGGATATTAAATGTGGTTCGTGAAGTCGAATTAGATAAAATTTATACTGGAACAATTACAAAAGTAGAAGAATTCGGCTGTTTTGTTGAATTATGGAGTGGGTGTGAAGGTTTGGTTCATGTTTCTCAACTTGCTCATGAACGTGTAGAGAAACCTAGTAAATTATTTAAAGTAGGTGACAAGATTGTTGTCAAGTCTTTAGGTTATGATAACAGAGGAAGACTCAATCTTTCGAGAAAAGAAGCTTTACCTAAACCAAATAAGGAAGAGGAGACTAAAAAGAAGGAAAACAAAAAGGAATAAACTTGTGTAATTTAGATTAACTATCAAGTTTATTGAGATAAAATTAAAAAATAGGTTAATTATAAGAAAATGATGATATACTTTTATTAGAAGGAAAGTGATTGAATTGGAAAAAGCAAAAGTATTTTTTTGTAAAACGATTACACCAGAAAATGTAATTAAAATGTATGAAGCTTTAGATTGTCAATTAACAGGTAAAGTAGCTGTAAAAGTACATAGTGGAGAAGAAGGTAATCAAAATTATTTACATCCTGAGTTTATGAAACCGATGATAGAGTATGTTAAAGGAACCGTTGTAGAATGTAATACGGCTTATGATGGAGCTAGAAATACGACTAGTAAACATCAAGAGTTAATGAAGCGTCATGGTTGGAGTACGTATTTTGATGTTGATATTTTAGATAGTGAAGGACCAGATAAAATTTTAGACATTCCAAATGGAAACGTTATTAAAGAAAATTATGTTGGTAAGAATATTGAAAATTATGATTCTATGCTTGTTTTGTCGCATTTTAAAGGACACCCTATGGGCGGTTACGGAGGAGCTTTAAAACAACTTTCGATTGGCGTTGCTTCCAGTGCAGGTAAAGCTTACATTCATACCGCAGGAGTTACGAATGATCAATACGAATTATGGGATCATCTACCAGAACAACGACAATTTTTAGAAGCCATGGCAGATGCTGCAAGTAGTGTGGTTCATTATTTTAAGGGTCAACTGGTTTATATTAATGTGATGTGTAATTTAAGTGTTGATTGTGATTGTTGTCGTAAAGCGGAAGAGCCTTGTATGAAGGATATTGGAATTTTGGCGAGTTTAGATCCTGTTGCTATTGATCAAGCGTGTCTTGATTTAATTTATAACTCGGAAGATCCAGGAAGAGATCATTTTGTGGAAAGAGTAGAAAGTAAACAGGGTGTCCATACGATTGAGACGGCGAGTGATCTTGGTATTGGTACACGTCATTATGAATTAATTAATCTTGATTTTTGAGAATGAAAAAACTTTTCATTCTTTTTTTTGACAATATTTTTAAGTGTTTTATGATAAATTGAAAGAAAAGAATAGAAAAAAAATGATGTTGCCAAATTATGCGCCATTGGTTATAATTGAATTATTAATAAGGTAAACAATAAAGGAGTGCGTTATGAATAAAAAAAGAATTTTTATAATAGGAATGGGCCTATTCATCGTATTAGGAGTTGCTATAGGAATAAGTTATGCTTATTGGAGTTAT
>CAOKAG010000017.1 GCA_948466395.1 uncultured Mycoplasmatota bacterium | reverse complement strand
GGAGAAAATGGAAGTTGTGGTGTAGGAAAATACATGACTCATCCTGCTTTCACAAATTTTGGAGACATCAAAGGTTTATGGGTTGGAAAGTTTGAAACAGGTTATAAAGGAAGTACTGATACTGCCAGTGCCGAAAAGAATGAAAATAATCCAACCAAGGTTCAAATCAAACCGAATGTCAATTCATGGAGATATATAACAGCTTCAAATATGTTTAAAACGAGTTATAATTATAAAAGAAATCTAGATAGTCACATGATGAAAAATACCGAATGGGGAGCGGTAGCTTACTTAACCCATTCTATCTATGGAAAATGTAATGGAACCACTTGTGAAGAAGTATACATCAATAATAATAGTAATTATCTAACTGGTTGGTCAGGAACCAGTGTCAGTGCAAGTAGTTCAAGTAGTAGTGGTTATGCTTATAGTAACGCTAGTAGTGTCAAAGCCAGTAGTACAGGAAATTATAGCGGTATCTACGATCTAAGTGGAGGAGCTTGTGAGCGAGTAGCAGCAGTAAGAGAAGAGTTAACATCAGGAAGTGGAGGATTCACTTCAAGTGATATAAGTACCTATAATAAAAAGTATTATGATACTTACTCGACCAGTGCAGATGGTATGAGTACTTATACAACAAGAATCCTAGGCGATGCCACAGCAGAAACCAAAGGCTGGAACAGTGATTATGCGTACTTTGTTGTCTCGAGCAGTCCATGGTTCATTCGTGGAGGCATCTATAGTAATGCGTCAAATGCAGGGGTTTTCAACTTCAACTTTTCTAGTGGTGCTACCAATAGTTACAACAGTTTCCGTGTGGTGCTTGCCTATTAGTTTAGCCTATACATGATTAAGAAAGATAAAGAACTGAAGAATAAGCCAATGGGCTTGTTTTTTTGTTTCCAACTGTCAAATAGGGAGACAGTAATTTTATTCTAAATTTACATAATGATAAAAAACAAACAAATTAATTTAACAACACAAAAGAGTTTCATGTTATAATTGATTAAAGGAAGGTGTAAAATGAATATAACCATTAGAGGAGATAAAATCTCGATAACGGAGGCAATTAGAGAACAAATAAATGCTAAATTAAATAAGTTAAACAAATACTTTAAATCTCCTGAAACCATTAATGCTGTGGTTACCATTAAGGTAAACAACTTATCTCAAAAAATTGAGATAACAATTCTTACCCAACAATTTACCATTCGTGCAGAAGAAAGCAGTGAGGATTTATACGTAAGTTTAGATTTAATCATTGATAAGTTAGAAAGACAAATTCGAAAAAATAAAACTAGAATTAAAAACAAATATAAAAATACCGATACTTTAGACTTGAACTTGAATTATGAAACTGAAAATGAAGAAACAACTGAATCCAAAATTGTCAAAATAAAAAATATTGATTCAAAACCAATGGATGAAGAAGAAGCCATTTTGCAATCCGAATTATTAGGTCATGACTTTTTTGCTTTTAAAAATAGTAATGAAGAATGTACTTCAATTTTATATAAAAGAAAAGATGGCAATTATGGCATCATTAATGTCAAATAGATAGAAATTAAGTTTTCTATCTTTTTATTTATTTTAAAATTTGATATACTGACCATATAATCATAAAAGAATAAAGGAGCGATAATCATGCTAGGAAAAATATTAAAAATTGAAGATAAATTAATTAAAGTAGAAAATTTGAAGAAAATTTCTTTAATTGACATTATTGGATTTTATGTTATTTTTGAAAGTAAAAAACAATTAGTTGGAGAAGTTGAATTTGTAAATGAATTAGAATTTCATATTCGTCTTATAGGAGAAATTAGAAACAAGACATTTATTCCTGGAACAGAAAATTATCCTTCCATTGACTCTAAATGTCGAGTAGTTTATAAGGAAGAATTAGAATACATTATTGGAAGTCAAGACATTTTTCTACCTGAAAATCTACTTCTTGGAAAATCAACCATTTATGATGGATTCAATATTTCTGTAAAAATAAATGATTTATTTGCCAGTCATATGGCAATTGTTGGAAATACTGGAGCTGGTAAATCGTGTTGTGTAGCCCGCATGATACAAAATCTATTTGCTGAAAATAAGCCAAATCCCAAAAGTGCCCAAATTATTATGTTTGATGCTTATGGTGAATACATATCCGCTTTAACAAAAATTAATGAGCATCAAAATATAAACGTTAAAATTTTATCACAAAATCTTTATGAATCAGGGAATGTTGAAAGAATCAAAATACCACCTTACTTATTAGATGCTGATGATTTAGCGATTCTCTTAAATGTCGAGGATTCTACTCTTGTACCAGTTTTAGAAAAAACCTTAACCTATGTATACATATTTAAATCATCGGAGAGCATTTGTAATGAATATAAAAATGATATTATTGCAAAAGCTTTATACGATATATTATCTTCAGGACGCAGTGCTCAACAAATAAGAGACCAAGCTCTAGCCTTTTTAGCAAAATATAACACAAGTGAATTAAATTTAGAAACAATTGTTGTTCAACCAGGATACAATAGAACGATTAAACAATGTTTAAATATTGATAATCAAGGGAAGTTACAAGCTTTAGAAGTTTTAATGGAGCATTTAAAACACTATTCTGAATTAAGCATTGATCAAATAGAAACGAAGCCAACTGTTTACACTTTAGATGATATTTATTATGCATTAGAATTTGCAATTGTGAGTGAAGGAGCCATTTTAAGTGATGCTATTTTTGAAAAAATGAATCGCTTAAAAACAAGCTTACACAGTATCATTAACAGTGAATTAAAAACCATTTTTGATTATAAAGGAAATTTTGATCGAAATGGGTACGTAAAAAATTTATTCTTAACCCCTACTAATGAATTTGTTCAATTTATTGATGTTGACTTTAATGGCATAGACGATCGATTCGCTAAAATTATTATTAAAATTTTATCAAAAATATTTTATAAATTTTCAACTTCTTTACCAGAAAGAGGAAGTTTTCCAATAAATATCTTAGTAGAAGAGGCGCATCGATACATTCAAAATGACAACGATGTCAATGTAATAGGATATAATGTTTTCGATCGAATAGCAAAAGAAGGAAGAAAATATGGTCTGATTTTAGGCTTAATTACTCAAAGATTAAGTGAATTATCATCGAATACGTTAAGCCAATGTTCTAATTTTATCGTTTTTAGAATGTTTTATCCAGATGACATAAAAGTAATCACTTCAATTTCTTCAAATATATCTATGGATCATGTTGAAAAAGTAAAATCATTGCGACCAGGAAGTGCCTTACTATTTGGCAACGCCTTTAAAATTCCATTAATTACCCAATTTGATATTCCAGATCCTATGCCTAAAAGTACAAGTGTCAATATTGTAAAAAGATGGTATGAAGTAGAATAATAGATGAAAAAATAAAATAATATTGCAATCTAGAATAATTTATGGGTATAATAGATTTAGATAAGATAATTATCATAGAAGGAGAGGATAATTTATGGCATTAGATATGAGTAGTGCTACTTACGCTCGTAGTATTACAGGTATGAACGCTTTAAAAAATGATCTACAAAACGATATTCAAAAGATAGCTAATAATTTGAAACCCAGCGCAAGCTCTTTTAGTACGTTAAAAAGTACAATTAAAGCTAATTGGGTAGGAGAAGATTGTGACGCTTACCTAGCTCATTTAGAAAAAAAATTAAATAATATGAGTAATGACATCATTGCTTATAAGAAAATAATTGATACAGCTTTAACTGGAGATATAAACGATTTTAAAAAATTTCAAAGTTCAAATGCTTCTAATATGGATAGCATATAAAAAAGAAAGGAAGAAAAATGGCTACATATAATTTAAGTGGTATAAACACGAATAACATTTCAAAAATGAAAACAGCTATTGCTAATTTTAAAAAAACATTAACTTATGCAACGAATATTAATGCTAGCAATGCCGTGATACAAAGAGCCGTTAAAGGATCAAATGTCGAAGCACAAATTAGATTGTTATCTAATAATATTAATGCAAAAGTTATAAACATGTTTAATGAGCTTGATGCTTTTAATGCAGCATTAGATAAAGTTGCTGCTGCTTATAAAAGACAGGATACTTCAGCGAGTGCTGTTGGAGATGTTGCAGGCTCAATAAAGAGTTAATAAATAAATTGGTGAATAACCGATTTTTTATTTTTCTAATTAAAAAAAAAATAAAGTCAAATAAAAGTAAAAAGGATAAGGATTAGAATTGACAAACTATTGAGATTAATAGATAATGATTATTAAGAGAGTATAGGTGAAGATTATGTCAAAGAAAAAAACAACAATAATGATATCAATTATAGGTGTAGCTCTTTTTGTAGCGGCAATAGCAGGAACCAGTTATGCTTTTTTTGCAGCAAATGTTGAAACAAAAGGAGAAAATAATAAAACAAATGTCACAACAGGAGATATTAAAGCGGTATTTTCTGATGGAGAACAATTAGATGTAGAAAATATAATACCTGGTGACACCATTAGTAAAACTTTTTCACTTGAAAATACTGGAACCATAGCTATAAAATATAAAATTGTTATCAATAATGTAGAAAACACTTTTTCTAGAAAAGAGGATATAACCTACGTATTAAAAGAAAATGGTGAAAATATTAAGACTGGAATTTTTCCTAGTACAAAAGCAGATTTAAGTGACACGATCACTATTCCTAAAGGGGTAACCAATACGTATACCTTAGAAATAACTTATTTGAATTCACCGACTGAAAATCAAGCGGAAGATATGGCCAAAACCATAAGTGGAAAAATATTTATAGAAGAAACAAAATAATTAACAATAAGATATAGAGGTTTCTATATCTTATTTTTTTGGAGGAAAAAGAATGACGATTATAAAAGAATTAGCAACAAATTTAAATGTTAAAGAAAAACAAATTGAAGCGGTTTTAAAATTATTAAGTGAAGACTGTACCATCCCTTTTATTGCGCGTTATCGGAAAGAAGCAACAGGAGCCTTAGATGAAGAACAAATAAGCATTATTGATGAGCAATACAAATATTTGTGTAATCTAGAAAAAAGAAAAGAAGACGTGATTCGTTTAATTAAAGAAAAGGATTTACTAACCGATGAGTTAGAAAAAAGTATCTTAGCTTGTGAAAAATTAATTGAAGTCGAAGATTTATATCGTCCATTTAAAGAAAAAAAGAAAACAAAAGCAACCGAAGCTATTAAAATGGGGTTAGAACCTTTGGCCAAAAAAATAATGTCTTTTCCTCAAAATGGAGACAGAAACACCTTAGCAAGTGGCTACAATATGGAGGTAGACGAAGCCATCACGAATGCGGGATATATTATTAGCGAATGGATAAGCGATAACGCTTTTTACCGTAAATGGACTAGAAATTTTATTTTTAATACAGGTTTCATTACTTCTAAAAAGAAAAAAAATGCCGAAGATGAAAAGAAAGTATTTGAAATGTATTATGAATTTCAAGATCGTATAAAATACCTAAAACATTACCGAACACTTGCTTTGAATCGTGGTGAAAAAGAAGGAATCCTTTCTGTTTCCTTAGACTATGATAATGATAAAATTTTTGAAAACTACGTTGAAAAAGTTATAAAAAATAAAAATTCTTTTGTCGTAGAAATCGTTGAAACAGCCATTAAAGATGCTTTAAAAAGATTAATACTACCAAGTATTGAACGTGAAATAAGAACAATGCTGACCGATAAAGCCAGTGAAGAAGCCATTATTACCTTTAAAGATAACTTAGAAAAATTATTAATGACTAAACCTATTAAAAACAAAACAGTCATTGGTTTTGATCCCGCTTTTCGTACAGGATGCAAATTAGCAGTATTAAACCCTTTTGGTGAAGTATTAGAAATAGCAACCATTTATCCTCATGAACCCCATAACAAAAAGGAAGAAGCGACGAAAATACTAAGAGATTTGATTACAAAATATCAGGTTGATATTATTGCTATAGGGAATGGAACCGCTTCTCGTGAAAGTGAATTTTTTGTTTCCAATGCTATTGAAGGATTAAATGTAAAATACAACATTGTAAGTGAAGCTGGAGCAAGTGTCTATTCGGCAAGTAAACTGGCTATCTCTGAATTTCCTGACCTTACTGTAGAAAAAAGAAGTGCTATTTCAATTGGACGAAGAATTCAAGATCCCTTATCAGAACTTGTAAAAATTGATCCTAAATCTATAGGAGTAGGAGAATACCAACACGACGTCAATCAATCAAACTTAAGCGATGCTCTGGATTTCACCGTATCAAAAATTGTAAATGAAGTCGGCGTGAACATTAATACTGCCAGCTCAAGTATTTTAAAATATATATCTGGATTAAACAAAAAATGTATTGACAATCTCCTAAAATTTAAAAAAGAGCATAACTTCAAAAATAGAGAAGAAATTAAAAAAATAGCAGGCATTAGTGATAAAATCTATGAACAATGCATCGGTTTCTTAAGAATAAATGATGGAGACAATCCGTTAGACAAAACAAAAATCCATCCAGAAAGTTACACATTGACAGAAAAAATATTAAAGAGTTTAAATTTAGATATTAACAATAAAAATGAGGATTTTGTTAAAACCATTGAAAACGCGAATAAAGAAGAATTGAGCAAAGAATTAAATTCAGACCTCTACACAATAGAAGATATTTTAAAAGAATTAATAACCCCAAGTTTAGATCCTAGAGATTTTTTAGAAGATGTGTTACTAAAAAGCAACGTTTTAACCATCGACGACTTAACAATTGGGATGGAACTAACAGGAACAGTCAGAAATGTGGTTTCTTTTGGAGCTTTTGTAGACATCGGTCTTCATAATGATGGCTTAATTCACATTTCAAAACTCTCTAAGGAATTTGTTAAAAATCCATTAGACGTTATTCATGTTGGAGACATTATTACATGCCATGTTGAATCTATTGATAAAGAAAGAGAAAAAGTAAACCTGTCATTAATCTAGTATGAGAAAAATGGCTTTTGTGCTATAATAAGTAATAGAGAAAATCTATTACTTTTTATTATGAAAGGAGAAACATTATGTGTGGAATTGTAGGTTTTATAAATAAAGAAGAAAAAAAAGAAAAAATAATAAAAAAGATGGCAGATCGAATTGTACACAGAGGTCCAGATGCTGAAGGCTTTTACATTGATGAAAACATCGCTTTAGGTCACCGCAGATTAGCCATTATCGATATCAATGCTGGGATTCAACCCATGTTTAATGAAGATGAAAAAATAGTCGTAATTTTTAATGGCGAAATCTATAACTACATTGAATTAAAAGCGGAATTAAAAAAGAAAAAACATATATTTTCAACCAACAGTGACACCGAAGTTTTAGTCCATGGCTATGAAGAATGGGGGAGTGACTTACCTTCTAAACTAAGAGGAATGTTTGCCTTCGCGATTTGGGATAAAGAAAAAGAAACCCTTTTTTGTGCTCGAGACCATTTTGGCATAAAACCTCTTTACTATTATAAAACCGAGGAAGAATTCTTATTTGCCTCTGAAATTAAATCTTTTTTAGACTACCCAAACTTCAAAAAAGAACTAAATCAAGAAATTCTAGCTTCTTACTTATCCTTTAGTTTTACTCCTACTTCAGAAACTTTTTTTAAAAACGTGTATCGTTTAGATCCAGGAACCAGTTTGACTTTTCATAAAAACAAGCTAAAAATGACCAAATTTTTCAAATTAGAATTTAAAGAGAAAAAACAAGAATTTGAAAAAGCCGTAGAAGAAATTGCTTCGATAATGAAGGACTCCGTTAATCATCATTTACTCAGTGATGTTGAAATTGGCTCTTTTTTATCAAGTGGGATTGATTCTTCTTATTTAGTAGCACTAGCAAAACCAGATAAGACTTATACAGTAGGGTATGACAATCCCAAATACAATGAAATAGAATACGCTAAAAATCTAACCGAATTACTAAATCTATCAAACACATCAAAAAAAATAACAAAAGAAGAGTATTTAACTATCATTCCTAAAATCATGTATCACATGGATGAACCTTCTAGTGACCCTGCAGCGGTAGCCCTATATTTTGTTTCGAACTTAGCAAGTCAAGACGTTAAAGTTGTTTTATCGGGTGAAGGAGCAGATGAATTTTTTGGAGGCTACAACATTTATCGAAAAGATGTTGATATGAGTTTTTATAACAAAATACCTTTTTGTATTCGTCATTTAATTGCTAAAATCGCATCTTGTCTCCCTGAAATTAAAGGAGTTAATTTTTTAATACGTAGAGGAATGACTCTCGAAGAAAATTACATTGGCGTTAATAAAGTTTTTGGTAAAAATGAAATACGAAAAATTTTAAAAGTCAAAAATCAAAAAAGCAATCAAGCCATTACCAAACCAGTTTATGACGAACAAAAAAACAAATCAGACATTGTTAAAATGCAAGCCATAGATATTAACTTTTGGCTTATAAAAGACATTCTTCAAAAAGCTGACCGAATGACAATGGCAAACTCTTTGGAAGGAAGAGTGCCTTTTATTGATACCGAAGTCTTTCATGTCGCCTCTTCTCTACCAATTGAATATAAAGTAACAAAAGAAAATACAAAAGTGGCATTAAGAGAAGCAGCTAAAAAAGTCATTCCTAATGAATCTTACAAAAAAAAGAAGCTTGGTTTTCCCGTTCCATTGCGTGATTGGCTAAAAGAAAACGATTTTTATGAAGAAGTAAAAAATACGTTCAATAAAGAATACGCTAATGTTTTTTTTAATCAAAAAAGAATTATAAAATTATTAGAGAACCATAAAAACAATAAGAAAGACAATTATAAAAAAGTATGGACGATTTATTGCTTTTTAAAATGGTATGAAATATTTTTTATAGAAAATTAAATTAAAAATATAGAATGTATACATGAATAGGATAAAATAAAAGGATAGAGCGATTATTAGATAGACACACACGTTTTAATTGAAATTGGCAGGAACATAAGAATTTTTAAATATGATATAGGGGGATGCAAATGAAACTATTTAATAAGTCAGAAAAGGATGAAGAAAAAAATAAAGCTTATTTTTGCAATTATGAATGCTACGGCTCAGAAAAAAAGTTTTTAAAAGAATTAATTGATATAATAACCGACAAAAAAATGGCTATTAGGTAACTGAAGATTCTGATTTTGAAATGTGTATTAATTATTTAGTAGAGAAGGGGTATTTAGTTTTAAAAGATAGAAACGATGACTTAATAGATTTATTGAATAACGCTTTTAAAATTAGTTTAGATAAAAGAAAAGTGAATGAAAGATTAAAAGGAAATGGTACGAAAATAAAAACAGATGAAACAGCTTCTTTAATAGAAAAAAATATAGTTGAGCAATTAGAACAACAAGGTTATGGTTTAGTTTACATATATTTAATCGAAGATTTTTATAGTTACGGGATAGTAACATTGGATAAAATAGAAAAATTAAAAAAGCATTTTGAACCTCTATTTAATGAGTATTATTCTTCATAGCAATATTTGATGACATTCACTTATTTAGAGTCTATAGGATTTTTAATAAAAAAGGAAAAAATATAAATCATAGTGGAAAGGTTATTCTTAAGGGAGTAACTTTTTTTTATTAAATAAAGTATATTTCTATTGACTTTTAGCAAAGGAAAAGGAGAAAAAAATATTAAAAACAGTAATGAAGAACAAAGAAGAGGATTTCTACGCCAGCGAGCTTACATAAGTATGAAATCCAGTTGTATAAGTGGTGATTACGATTACCTTTTATGGTATTTAAGAGAATGAGGATGAATAAAAATCGAATTTTTAAAAGCGTGTCAAGTCTATTCTCCCTCTATCTCTAAACCTACCATTCTAAATACTATCAATGGAAAAACACCATTGTTGCCAACAATTGAAAACTTATCAACCATCATTAAAGTTTGTAAAATCAGTGGTAATGAAAAAAATCTTACTAAACGATAACATAAAAGACATTGAAGTTGAAAATGTCATTCTCTATCAAAACATTGGTGCAAATGATGAGGTCATTAATCGCTTAAAAGAATTTAATCCTCCCCTTTATTTCGATTATGGAAATATTATCAATTAATTTTTATACATACCTCAGCAAAATATTGGAAAACTTTAGTACAATAGTAAAAAATATAAAAGAAAACTCTCAATATAAAGACCTTCATCTTCAAATAATAATAGAATTAGAGCGTCTTGCCAAACTTATTCAACAATGAAAAATTTATTATTGTACCATTTGATTTCAATACCTTTCGTGGACAAAAACTAGACGATTATTGGGATTACTCTTATCGTCTACTCGCTTCATCAGATGATCTTGTACTAAAAAATTTGAGAGTGTATCAATCCCTAAGTAGTTTAGAAAAAGTTGACAAAATAAATTTGTTCTATCCTTGTAAACCCATTGACAATCTAACCAAAATAGAAACAGAAAATAAAAAAATTTATCAAAACATTTTAAAAATCTTAAAATACATGAACGAATCGATTGCAAATCGTGCTATAAAAGTAGTGGATAGAAGAAGCCTTACATAAAAACTTCAATATATCAATTTATATATAGAGTCAAAATACCCAACAATTACAGAATGTATTACAAGAGTTTTTATAGACAACAAGAAATCTTTTAATTATTTCAAGTAACTGTGAAATAAAAAACTTAAAATTGAATAAAGAAATAAAAGTCTATTTAGAAAAAAGTTATTATTTAAAAAGAAAGTAAAAAAGAAGAACTGACCATAGACGTAGAATAGCTTTACTTTTTATAGACAATAGCCTAAAAAAATTATAAAATAAGTAAAACAAAAGGAAAAAAGAATACCATGACAGGATTAGAAATAGAAAATTTTTACGCATTAGATACAAAAGAATAGAATATGGACCACAATCAAAATTTTATGCTATTTTAGAACAATTGAGTAGAATTTTCTTTAAAAGAGAATCAATTCATAAAAATAAAATAATCTTTGTTCAAAAATAATTTGTATTTATTCAGAGAATGATCCATATATTCCTATAGAAAGTGCTTAAGCCTTTGCGAATGAGATAAAGGCAGAGAAAATAGTAATAAATAATGCTTGGACATATTAATGAAAAATACAGCTATAAAAAATTTTTAATATATTTATAAGCATAAAAAAGAAAGGGCAGAATGTATGGAAAACCTTACTTTATTTTTAGAAGATTATACTAAATTTCATTCACCAGGATATGTAATAGAAATATATAATCAAGGAAAAGAAGAAGAAATAACTTTTGGAAATCGTGAAATAAAACCGAATCTTTTGCCATGCAATAGCAATACACTTTACGATATTGCCTCACTCACTAAAACATTTACAGCGACTTTAATTTATCTGGCTTACGAAGAAAATAAACTCGATATTTACGATACTGTTTTTAAAATAGACAGTCGTTTTTCTCATTTAAAAGAAGTCACTTTATTAGATTTACTAAGTCATAATCAAGAAATTTGGACAAACGGTTATTTAGGTAACGCTAAGAATAAACAAGAATTTTATGAAATGTTATTCTCATCACAAGTGAAAAGTAAAACACCAACTTATGTAGATGTGCATTACATCATTTTATCTACAATTTTAGAAAAAATATATAATAAAACTTTTGATAAATTATTAAAAGAAAAAATAGTTGAAAAGCTTAAAATGAAAGAAACCACTGTCAATCCTAGAGGAAACAACATAGCCTCCAACAACTATGAAATGAAAGATGGTACAATAATAAAAACAAATGAACTGGGATTAGTTCATGATCAAAAAGCAAGAAAAGCCAAGGAATTAGGAATAACAACAGGTCATGCATCAATCTTTACAACAGGAAAAGACTTATTATTATTTTTAAAATCTTTTTTTGATGGTACATTGCTAAAAAAAGAAACCATTGAATGGATGTTAAAGCATGATAGGAGAAATGAATACAATGAAGACGTCTTATCTCCCTTTTTAATAAATGGCCAAGTAAACCCTACTTATCAACATGTAAAGAACAAAGTCACTTGTGTTAAAACTTATAATTATATGGGAGCACGTTATTTTAATAACATAGAAGAACTAAACGATGTCCCTTTCGTTTGTAGTAAAAACACGATTGTTTTCACTGGTTTTACAGGTCCTTTATATATGATGGATTTTGACAAGAAAATAATCGTGATCATAATGTGTAATGTTATGCATAATACAAGATTAAGTCGAGATGAAAGAAAAAAAGGAACAGAACAAATATTAGAAAAAATTTGTGAAACTATATATTAAAATGCTATAATAATTCTTTGAAAAGAGGCAACAAATGAAAATAACTCAAAACAATCAATTTACAACCATTAATTTAGATAGTAAAATGGAGCTTTTTCAATTATTAAAAAGAAGTCAATTGATAGGTTATGGAAAAACAAGTTATTGTTTTAAACTTCCGAATGGTTTATTATTAAAAATTTATCGCCAAACAAATAAAAGAAACGAATTATTTAATCAATTTGATATGAAAGAACATATTCTTGAATTAAGTACATTAAATAATGATACCTTCATAGCTCCAAAAGGTATGCTTCTTTATCAAAAGGAAGTACTAGGCTGTCTAATGGATTATAAGCGAGCTCGTACAGTAGAAAAAATAAGTTTGGATACCGAAGTAGAATCTTTAATGACTCATATCGAAAAACTAATAGAAGATACTTATTTAATCAGTAGCCAAAATTTTCTTTTAGGAGATGTTCATAATCGTAATATTTTGTTTAATGGTTATTATTATGTCATTGATTTAGACTTTGGTTTTTTTGAAAGTTCTAAAAAAGATTTAAGAGCATGGAACCGCACAAAAATACTAAAAACAATTTTAGAAACAATTTTTAAAGTTAAAGATGATCAATTATTAATTATCGATAATATAGAACTATTCAATTTATATAATGCTACGATTTACAGAGATTACAAAAAAATTTATGAATTTTTTGAAGCTTATAAAAACCTCCTCAATACCAATCATTTAAATATTAGAAAATTACAAAGAAGTTATACTTTTCATAAAGAAAAAAATACCTATTATAAATACGATTACGATTAAAAAGTGTAAAAAAGTGTCAAGACGGGGGGGGGGTAAAATATTTACTAGAATGGTTTTACTCTATATAATAATAATTAAAGGAGAAAAACTATGACTGAAAAAACTAAAAAAGAAATAGCAAAATATGCAATTCTATATTTAAAAAATCGTTTAATGATTAAGCAAGCAATCTTAACTAAGAATGAAAATAAGATTTCATTTGAAGATTTTATGAATATTTATAATAAGTTTCAAGAACAATTAGAGGATTTAGAGAAGCATCCAGAAAAAAATGTAACTTTAGATAACGATCAAGAAACAACGTTTGCTGAGAAAATAAATAGACAAAAATATCACTTTATAAGTGAAACTGCTGATTTTGTCTTACTTAAGGAGTCTCAAATTGATGAAGTTTTAGACTTCGTAAAAGAATCCATAGAAAGTTATGGGTTAAATCACAGAGGCCCTTATTACAATGAAACGTTTTTTATAAGAGAAGCATTGGATAGACTTCTAAAAGAATTAATTCAATTAGGTAACAAAAATGATTTAGAGAAAATAGAAAAAGTAAAACAATTTAAATCCTTTTTTTACGCAACAGAAACAATAGGATTTTGTGAAAAATTAGAAGGCAAACTTATCTATGAAGATGAAGAATTTTTCATTAGGACGCACGAATCTAATAAAGTATGTAAAATAAATAAAGAAGGCATAAATGAATGGAATAAAAATAAACTAGAAGATGAAGATTTATTAATCGCTGAAAAAATGTATGTAGGTAAATTAACAAATAGTGATAATACGATTTGTGTTTCTTAGAAAAAAAGATAAATGGTCAAAGAAAAATGAAAGCCATTTCATACAATCAAGAACTTTATGATATTGCAATGAATGAAAATCCAGAACAAGAAGTAATGGATGATAAAGTGATAATCATAGATAAGTTAAATGATTATTTTGCAAAAATGGGCTTTGACTTTTTAACTTCAGAGATTTTTGACAAAGATTCCCTTCAAGATACACTAAATGCTTATAATAAAATAAATGAAATGTTACCTGAAGAACGAAAAAAAATGGAAGAACTAGTAGAAATAGGTGCATCTTGGTGGGTTAGCAAAATTTATAATTCTTCTTTTGATTATGGAATGGAAGAAATAAATGTAGATGTAATAGCGAAGTGGTTAGAAACAGCTATAGGAAGACCAAAAGAAAAAAGAGTCCATATTTTTGAACAAAATCTAAAAAATAGAATGAAATTACTGCTATTAGCAAGAGTGGGCTTTCCTTTAAAAACAGCGATGAGTATATCTAAAGAAGAGATTTCTGTAAAAGAGGGTTATTCTGCCAATTTTGAAATAATTTATTCTAAAAAAAATACAGAAGATATAAAAAGATAAAGACCACTTTATTTTTTTTAAATTTCTGTATATTCGTTCGTTTTATTTAAATGATTATCGTGTTCATTAATGACTAAACTACTTGTAGTAAAAAGCATAGTAGCAATAGAAGTGGCGTGTATTAAAGAATTGACAAGAACTGAAAATGGATCTAAAACCGTAGTTGACTCTTTCTCTTCCATTTTTTCTAAATTAACATTGTATACTTTTTCAAAATTAGAATTTTCAATTTCTTTTTGAATCGATAACACATCAAGTCCCGCATTCAGTAATAGTTGTTTAAAAGGAGCTTCAAGTGCCTCTTTAAAAATAATAGAAACAGGACTCAGTCCTTCTAATTCATGAGCGACTTTTAAAAGGGCAACGCCACCACCGAGTAATACCCCTTCATTAGCACTATTAATAGCTCCAAGTGCGTCCATAATGCGCATTTTCTTTTCATGACCTTCTGTTTTTGTTGGCGCACCAACCCAAATTTCCGCTAAACCATTTTGAATCATTGCCATTCTTTTTTGATAAAAGTCAAGCTCAAAATCACTTTTTAAATCTTTACTTTCTTCTTTTAATAAAGAAAAATAATGATTTATCTTTGGGGTTTTTTCAAATTTTAAAATTGCCTCATTTTGAGTAAAAGTAATCTCTTCAATCTTTCCCAAATTTTCTAAAGAAAGAGAAGGATAATCTAAAACAATCTTAGCATTCGTTAATACTTCAAGGTCTTTTTCAATTTTTCTTTGATGTAGACCATAATCCGTCACTTTAAATAGAACACAAGTTAAAGCCTTCTCTAAATTTAAAGAAACCATTTCTCTTACAACTTGCTCATCAAAATCATGTGCTAAAAGAACCAAACTTTTTTGATTGGCCATACAATCATTTAAAATAAAATGAAGAGGTTCTAAATCACTTACTAAATCTTGAATAATTAAAACATGAGCTTGAGAAAGAACAAGACTTTTTTGTTCTCTTAAAAAATAATCACTGGCAAGTTCGATAGCGCATTGGTAACCCGTTAGATAAAGAACTTTTAAAGTAGTATTAGAAACTTCTTTTATAGTAATCGCATTTTGATTCTTGACTCTTTCAAAAACTGAAGCCACCATTGTTCCGATTTCTTCATCTTTTGCAGCAATACGAGCAATAGAAATTAAATGGTTTTGATTAGGAACACTTTTATCTCTTGCTAATTTATCAATGAGAAGTTGTAAATCCTGATTCATCTCTTTTTTTAAAATCATCGGAGACTTTCCAGCTTGAATTTGTTTTAAACAAGAATGAAAAAGACTTTGCAAAAGCACTAAAGTTGTTGTCGTTCCGTCTCCAACTATTTCATCCGTTTTTAAAGAAGCCTCTTTTGTTATTTCTAAAATGGTATTAATAACCGCATCTTCACTCTCAATATTTTGGGCAATAGTCGCCCCATCATTAGTTACAAAAGGTCGAAACATTGAATGGTCTATCAACACATTTCTTCCTTGAGGTCCTAAAGTTGTTTTTACAATATCAACTAAATAATCAACACTTTCTAACATTTTTTCCTGTAAAGAAAGTCCTGTCATCACTTTTTTCATAATTCATCCTCCATCTCTAACATATATTTCCAATATTTTTTAGGCATAAAATTCATCCGACAGCGTTCGTTTTTTCTTTCTTGTATACCAATCGTTTTATAAAAGGCTTTCCATAATTCTTCCACCTTTTGTTCTTCATGACTTTTAAGGGTTGTTTCAAGACTAAATTCATGACCTGAAACCAAATAATAATTCTTTTTATCATAAAGACTCAATCTATTTCTTCTCACGTCTTTTATAATCCAGTAGTCATTTTTTAATCTTTTCTTAAAATGAGGAGCAATCAATTCCAAGACGTCATTAACTGGTTCAACCTCTGCATATAAAATATGGTTTTCCAGTTCTTGAAAACGAACAAAGCCTTTATATTTATGCACTTCATGAATAACATAATTTGAAATTCGGATTGTTTCACTTACACAACGTAAATGGCGATGAAACAAAATTTTGTCCTTATACTTTTGACCATTTAATAAAAGATAGTAGAGAATGAGTTCTTTATTTTCTTCATTGGATAAAAAAACATAATAAAGCGCTCGTGTGGCATAAGAACCGATTAATTGAATCACTTTATTAAAAATCTCTTTTTCTTCTAAAATAGTTAAATGAACCACTTCATCAAACAAATTAGGAGAATAAGAAGTATTTTTAATCTTATCGGGTTTAATAGCATTTTTTAACAAATAATGAATTAAATTTAAAAGACTTAAAAACGTATCTTCATAAATAAAACACCCATTATTCATTAAATAGCCTCAGCTGTTCAAATTCTTTTTTCTCAGGAATAAACTCTTCTAAAACTAAATTTTTTTCGATAAATTCTTTTTTAAACAAACTTGAATCAAGAAAATATTTTCCTCCACAAGTAATAAAATATTTAGCCCTTTTTAACACTACACCCATTTTCTTTAAATCATCAAAACACAATTTAAAAACACGTCTTGAATAAATGATTCTTTTGGCTGATTTTACCCCAATACCAGGTATTTTTAGTAAGTCATGATAGGAACTCGTAGTCACTTCTTTAGGAAATTCATCTAAATGTCTTAATGCCCAATCCGCTTTTGGGTCCACCAAAATATTAAAATTTGGATTGTCAGGATTTAATAAATCTTTGACTTTAAAATGATAAAAACGAAGTAAAAAATCCGCTTGATAAAGTCGATTCTCTCTTTTTAGAGGAGGTTTTTCTAAACTAGGAAGTAAACTGTCTTTATTGACTGGAATATAGGCTGAATAAAAAACCCTTTTTAAATGATAAGTATCGTAAAGATGACTACTTTTTTCCATAATCTCTAAATCGCTTTCCTTTGTCGCTCCAATAATCATTTGTGTACTCTGTCCTGCTGGAACATACTGATTGTTTTGATTGGTTTTAACATATTGCATAATTTTATGAACCTTAGAAGAATCTTTATTAGGAGCTAGTAACTTGAGCCCATTTTCGGTTGGAAGTTCAATATTGGCACTTAAACGATCAACTAAACTTCCCAGTTCTTTTAAAAGTTTTTCACTCGCACCAGGAATCGCTTTTGCATGAATATAGCCTCCAAAATGATATTTTTTTCTCAAAAGTCGTAGCGTTTCAATTAAGAGTTCCATTGTATAATCAGGACTTTTTACAATTCCAGAACTTAAAAATAAACCTTCAATATAATTTCGACGATAAAAATTTATGGTAACTTCACAAATCTCTTCGGGAGTAAAAATCGCTCTTTTAATCGTGTTGTTTTTTCGATTTAAGCAATACTTACAATCAAAAATACAACAATTAGTAAGTAATATTTTTAAAAGAGAAATGCACCTTCCATCAGAAGAAAAAGAATGACAAATACCACTCACCGCTACATTACCAATGCCATGGGTTGTTTTTCGGTGACTTCCACTAGAAGAACAGGAAGCATCGTATTTGGCACTATCGGCTAAAATTTGCAACTTTTCTTTTAATTCCATAAGCACATCACCAAAACTTATTATATATGAAAAAAAATAACAAATCAAACATTTGTTTGTTAAAATAGGTGGAAATTTTTTCCTTTAATAAACTAATCTTTAATTTAAAACAACAAAAAATCGCCTTTTCGCGATTCGTCTGTTTGTAAATAGTTTATTCTGTCTCATTTAAACGGTTTTGTACTTGGCTATATACTTGTTTCTGAAGGATTAATTGTAACGCTTGATTATATAGTTCATTTGTTTTATCAGGATCTTTAAAATCTAAGGCTTCTACGATTTCTTCAGGTGTAAATGTTTTATCACGCCCTTCATTTAAAATTCGTTCTACCATAACTGCGTCTCCACGATTCATTTCTCTTACTAAAATACAGAGTTGCTCAGAATTTAAAAAGGTAGAATTAAATAAAATTTGTTTTTGAAAATCAACATCAAAAATATTTTTTTTTGTTGATTTTATTTGTGCAAGATCCATTATTAATTGTTGAATATTTTCTCTATTAGCGCCTCTAGAAATTAAATAGTTTATTATTTCTAAATTCATTTTTTACCTCCTTTAAGGAACTATTAAATCATAAAAGCCATAAAATGTCACGCTTTTAATCCATCCTTACAAATTCAAAATAAAAAAGACTTTGAAAAATATTTTTTAAAGCATTTATGAATCTTGTTTAAATGACCATTCAACCAACTCACTTAATTTTTATGCTATAATAGTATTAGGTGAAATGATGACAGATGAAATGAATGAAAGACTAGATATTTTAAATGAAGATGGAACCCTTTCTGGTTTATCCGCAACCAAAGAAGAAATTTATCAAAAAGGGTATTGGTATCGTACTGTTCATATTTGGATTATAAATGAGAATAAAGAACTTCTAATGCAAAAAAGAAACCCTAACAAAAAGACCTTTCCAAATCTATGGGCCTTATCTTGTGCTGGTCATGTATTAAAAGGAGAAACAAGTAAACAAAGCGCTGTACGAGAATTAAAAGAAGAGTTAGATTTGAACGTAAAAGAACAGGAATTAGAATACTTATTCACTCTAAAAAGAGAACAAATAGGTGAGTATTCAACTTTAAGAGTTTTTGATGATGTTTATTTACTTCCTTTAAATGTAGACATAGAACATACCAAATTACAAGTTGAAGAAGTCACTGATATAAAATACATAAATTATGAACATTTACAAACAAAATTGAAAAACAAAGACCCTGAATATGTCCCTTACGGTGAAGAACATAAAAAACTATTTGACTTATTAACACAACGTTTTTCTGAAAAATAAAAAAACAGGCAAATAACTATATTTTCAGATTTGAAAAATTTTTTTCATATTTTTCTTTCTTTTAATCATTTTATTAACTCGATACATTATTTTAAATAAATCATATAATTTAATTAGAAAAGCCTTTTTAGTGTTGACTAAAAAAATAGGCTTAAATATAATAGAAGTAGTCCTATAAATATGGGGGAAAGGAAGTTTTATGAAAAAAATAAAAATAATTATTATTCTTTTGGTCATTGCCTTAGGAATAACAGGAGGAATGAAAGTCTTCTCCAATCGAAAAGAAAAAGAGAGGGTCACGTCACAAGAACCAGAGGAAAAGAAAGAAAATCCAATTTACAATGACAAAGACAATAATAAAGAAAACAACGAGGAAGAAATTAAAAACGATGAGGAACCAAGTGAAGAAAATAAACCAGATGAAGTGGAAAAAGAACCTGAAAAACCAGTAGAACCTTCTAATACGACTCAAACAAAACCAAACAATCCACAAAAACCTAGTGTTCCTACTGTACCAGTAAAGCCTGATGATAAACCATCAGTAAAGCCAGAAGAACCAACAAAGCCTGAAGAAAAACTAGAAGATTTAATCATTGATAATACTTTAATAACGAACGGAACGTATTATTTAAGTAATAAAAAATACAATACAGTATCCATAGCATCCGATATAGAAAGTCATGCCAAAATTGTTTTAGACAAAGTTGAGATAAATCAAGAATTAATAATTGAAAATCCAGGAAAATACCAAATAGACATTTTAAATTCAAGTATTCCAAATATGGTCGTAGCAAATAAAAAAAGAAACAATTTAATTAGTCTTTTTAGAAGCATTAAAAACATAAATAAAGCCTTAGAAGGGGCAACGATTAACATAACGGACAGTCAAATAAAAAATCTTTCTATTAACAGCAATGTTGAAATAAATGGAACCAATCCAGTTACCAACATTGAAGTCAATAATAGCTCTGAAGTAATCTTAAACATTAAAAGTCAAAACGTATTACTAAACACAACAGGTCATGTCGCCTTAAATCAGAATATCAACACACTTATTAACCAAAAGAAGGCCTCTATTGTAGTTAACGCACCCATAGAAACATTTACAAATCATGAAGAAAGTACGATAAGAATTAATGGTGAAAATAAGATTACGAACTTAAATAATAAAGGAGAAAATACGATTATTGCGGGAACAGGAACAATCACAAATGCAACCATTGAAGCGAATAATACAAGAATTTATACCAATGTAACCAACAAAAACGTGAGCGATCAAGTAGAACAACTTTTAATTCGTCAAGAAGAATCAGTTCGTATTGTTGAAGCTTACTCTAATGCTCAAGGAAGTGTAACTTTCACATTAAGTGAAGAAATTGATTTAACATTAAAAGATCTTTCAGTTATATGTAATGCGGGAAAAAGTATTACTTTATTTAACCTAACAACAAAAGATAAAAAAACATACACTCTTTCAACGTCTTATTATAAAAATGATTCTTACGCTCTTTATCTTACCTTACCAAATGGAAACATCATCAGTAAAGAGTTTGATACCGATTACGCTAACCCAACCGTAGAAAACGTTAAAATAGAAAGATTGACTGAAACAGAAGCCATTTTAAAACTCTATGGCGTAGATGAAGGAGGAAAAATCTATTATATATTAGATAGTGCAAAAGAAAGAATCATTCTAGATGAAGAAAACATTAAGAAAAATGGTCAAGTTGCGAACGTAAAAGTTGGCTTTAATAGTCTTCCAATAAATGGATTAGTTTCTTCTGAAAGTTATCAATTGTATTATGTCATTGAAGGGTATTTTGAAAACTTATCGAAAGTAAAAGGACCTATTACCATACCTAGTCAACCAAAAGAAGAAAACCCAAGCGACTACGAAATCATTTACGCAAAAGAAGAAATAAGCAATCGTTTTGTCTTTAAATTAAATCGTGTACCAGAAAGAGAATTAACTCTAAAAGATTTTCAAATTGATTGTCCAAGTGATAGTAGTTTAACCATTAAAGAGGCCACTTTTTATGTCAGTCCCGACTTATTAACCTATATCATTGTTATTCCAGATAATTATGGTCACAAAGATAACGAATACACAGTAAGAATTAAAATAGATGAAAATGAAAAACCAATTGAAAAAGACTTCGCAACTCATTTAAATCCACCAGTGATTACAGGAGCGGTAGATAATGTAAAAAGAGTATCAGAAACCGAAGCAGAATTTAACTTTAATTCGGATGAAGCTGGAACCGTTTATTATGGTCTATACGAATGGAATGGTGGTATTTATGACTATAATTCCACAACTCCTTTTGCAAGCGATGTCTTAACAGGAAAAATAAAAAGTCAAAAACAAACTCTAAACACAGGAGCAAATACCATTCATCTTGATTTAAGTGAAAGTGAAGTCACAAAAAATACTCGCGTTTGGGCATTATTTGTCGACACTGTAGGAAATTATCGAGTTGGTTTTGTGGATCATTACAAAATTCCTGAATATGAAAAACCAGCTCCTCCATCAGAAAGCTCTTTACAAATAACAAAAATAGACTACACAAATAAATCTTTTAAAATAGAATTTAATGAAGAACTTTTATACAATATAACTCAAGATGATGTAACTATTTCAATTGTGAATGGTGGGTCTTTACCAACTAAGCTCATGTTTATGATAAACAACATGGAAGCTAAAAAAGTAACCATTGAAATTCAAAATTATGTTTTACCAGTAGGTGAATATGAAATTGCCATAATGGCAACAGACAAAAACAACAAAACCGTTAGACTAACAAAAACAATAGAAATTACAAATTAATAAAATTAAGAACTTCAAAGTTCTTTTTTTCATTTAAAAAGTTTTAGTTTTTGATGAAAAGTCCTTACTTTAGGGCACAAGTACAAGAATTTAAAGTGATTTTACTACTAATTTACTACTTTTGAAAATAAAAATATAAGAAATTATAAGAATATATGTGAATATCTTTCAAAAGTAAAAATACCGTAAACACTTATAAATAAAGGTTATAACGACATTTAAAAACTTCTATGACGAGTTTGAAATTTTTTTAAATTTCATCATATAATAGATTGAATAACTTTGTCTTTCTATATGTAAAGTGTATTGTATATTAAAATAAGATATGATAATGTATAAGAAGAATAGATTATGTAGTTATGAACAAGCATAATTTCATAATTTTAATAGATAGATAAAAGATATAAATTTAAGATGTGGAGGAGTTTTTTATGAAAAAGAAAGTTTTTTTATTTAAAATAGGGCATGCAAAAAGTTTATTGATTTTATTTTTTGCCTTAGCTATTTATTGGAGTTTAGCCTTTTGCCATTTTTTTGAGGCTAGGAAAACAATAAGAACAGAAAATGGAAATGTTTTAGCCTACAACACAATTAAAACTACTGATGCCCTTTATTTATCAGACATTCCGTATCAAAAGGCTCAAGTAGGGTGGGGAACACTTGGATTAGATAAAACAAACTCGAATGCTTCTTTAGTTCTAAACATTGATGGAGCATCCGTTGTTGTTAAAAAAGGAATATTTGCCCACGCTACTTCGACAGTAGAGTATGATATTAGCCAATATAAAGAGTATGATTACTTTATGACTTATTATGGCTTAAATACAACTGCTGGTAATAATGGTAATGGGGTAAAATTTTATATTTATACTTCAACTGATGGGAAAAATTGGACGTTGCGCACTGAAGAAAATCCCACACCATTAAAAGGAGTAAATAGTGCTGTACACGTAAAGATTGATATAAGAGACGCGAATTACATCAGACTTTATGCGAGTGATAATGGGAGTAATGCAAGCGACCATGCTGTATGGGGAGACGCTAAATTAGTAAAAGAAGGTTACAACGATAATGTCATGAAAACCGTTGAAGAGTTTGATGAGCTAATCAAAGCGAACTATACTTCTGGAACGATTGAAGGCGACTTAAAACTTACTTTACTACAAAGAACCTTTATTAAAAGAGTAGGACAATATCAACTACGTTCTTTCTTAGAAAAGGATTCTAAAAATTCTGAAACATTAGATTGGTTTTTAAATAATGAAGAAGCCCTTCGATTATGGACAATAGGTGGACGACCAAATGGCTCTTATGAAAGAGCTTTGCAAGTATTAAGTGATTTATACCATACTTATAAAGAAGATTTAGAAAATGAAAACGTAACCTCTTTAGGAACAAAATACAAAGATTTATATTTAAAAATGATGTTATCTTTATCTCTAACACACTCAACTAATGTTGGATTATGGATTGGTGGGAACCAATTTTCTGATGCAATAACCCGTTATCAAATCTATAAAGATATGCATTTAAATGGACAATTAGATAACGCCATGTTTGAAAGTTACACAATAGATGAAATGCGTGGAGTAATGATTACTAATATTGATGATGAAGAAATTGTATGGCTTCATGATTATTCGAAAAAATTTTCTACCACAGCAGAACGTTTTAATCCTTATAAATATATAAATTATACTTTAAATTATGGTTATTATAGACCACAATATTATAGCCAGAATAATTATGCCCAATGGGATCAAAAATACAATCTTTCAAAATACCATATAACTTATCAAGCGGGTAAACCAAAACTATGGATCGTATTTGAAGAAGGAGCCGTTTGTGGAGGATTATCGAAAACAGCCGCTAATTTATACGGTGTATGGGGATACCCAGCGCGAGTTGTAGGGCAACCAGGCCATGCCGCTTATGTTTATTTGTATCACGCTGGTGGTGGAAAATACGCTTGGCAATTAGCCAACAGTGTGGTTACAACTGGTTGGGCAAATACTACTGGAGGTGGAATCAATGGTTGGGGAAGTAAATACGCAACTAATAATGGTACGATTCAATCTGGTTCCTATTTATTACTTTCACAAGATGCACAAAATGAATATGAAAAATATGAAAAAGCGGAATTAATTTTATTATTAGAAGAGGTATATAAAAATGATTCAAAAAAACTTGAACAAATTTATAGAGACGCTTTAAAAGAAGAAAGAATAAATTTAGATGCATGGATTGGATTAGTAAATTTATACCTAAACGATAGTACAAAATCTGAAGCCGATTTAATTAGCTTAGCTGAAGAAATTGCTGAAACCTATACTTACTATCCTTTACCCATGTATGACATGACGAGAAGACTTGGTTCTAAAATTACTTCTCCAGGGTATCGAAGCAGACTGATGATGCTACAAGATGAAACACTTCGTCAAGCAACAAAAGCAACAAGCACTGACACCATTTATACTAAAGAAGTACCCGTAATTGCGAATGCTATTTTAGGAGTCGTCGATTCAAGAGTTGCAACGTTCTCTTTTGATGGAGCAAACGCTGGTAAAATTGTGTTATCAAAACAATTACAAAGTGCTCAAGTTACTTGGACTTATAGTATAGATGGCGGTTCAACTTGGATACCGAGTTATGAACATTCAGCACAGTTAACAAAAGACCAATTAGACAGTATTACAGAAGAAAACGATATTAAAATACATATTACTGGATTACCTATGACAGCTGAAAATATTTATACAATCGATATTAAAAAAGGTGTATTTCCAAGTAATACAGTTTCTATAGATGATTTAGAAAATCGTATTATGGGTGCAACCGATAAAATGGAATGGACTCTAGACCCAAATGGGGAATGGAATTCTTTTGCTGATACGAATCCGACCTTTAAAGGAGACGTAAGAGTTTATGTAAGAATGCTTGCAACAGGCATGAATACAATGAGTGAACCTGTTTATTTTACCTTTACTACGAATACAACATCTGAATCACATCGTTATATAACTAGAAACAATTTAAATGTCATTGCCGTTTCAGGAACCAGTGGCGGAAATAAAGATAATATAATAGATGGAAACATCAATACAGCATGGCACAGTTATTACAATAAAAATAATATAGGCCAAAAATACATTCCCGCTTATGCAACTATAGAATTAGATAAACCTAGATACGTATCAGAACTAGATTATGTTCCAGACGCTAGAGCTACATCTGCGCTTGGGAATTACCCAACAGGAAAAGCAAGTCGTTTAGACATTTATGTCAGTATGGATGGAACCAATTGGGAACTGGCAGCAACAAAAAGCAATTTAGAAAATAATGGAAATTTGAAAAAAATTACTTTTGATGCGCCAATCCTTGCAAAATATGTAAGAATCAATTGTCCATCTGTTCATGAACAAGGTCTTCAATACTACTTTTCAATAGCGCTTATCAACTTATATGAAGATCCATCAGCCAGTGAAGTGCCAACAGCAGAAATAAACTACAACATTATTAAAAACACAAATAAAGATGTCGTAGCTGAATTAGTAGATGAAAATAGACCCATCACTGTAACGAATAATGATGGAAAAACAACGTATACTTTTACTGAAAATGGCGAATTTACTTTTGAATTTGTAGATCGAAACGGGAAAAAAGGCACAGCAACAGCAAAAGTAGACTGGATAGATAAAGTGGCTCCGAATGCAAACGTACAATTTAGTACTACGGAAACAACAAATGAAAACGTAGTGGCAACCATTTCGTTTGATAAAGAAAACATTACCATTTTATCCACTGACATAGAATTAGCAACCAATCCCGTAGATGGAAGCAAAACCATTACTTTCTTAGAAAATAAAAGTGTAGAATTAAAATTTCAAGATGCATTAGGAAACATAGGTACAAAAGTAATTACAGTCGATTGGATAGATACAGAAGCTCCAACCGCCGAATTTGAATTTAATACCATTCATCTAACAGATGGTGAAGTGATTGCTACCTTAATACCAAGTGAAGAAGTCACCATAACGAATAATGATGGAAAAGACACCTATACTTTTAAAGATAACGGTGAATTTACCTTTGAATTTGTGGACAAAGCTGGAAACGCGAATACCGCAACCGTTGTCGTCAATTGGATAGCAAAAATGCCGAAATACGAAATTAAATACTCAACGACTACATGGACCAATCAAGATGTTAAAGCAACACTAGAATTAGAAGCAGGCTATAGAATATTTAATAATAATGCCAGCAATGAATACACATTTACAAATAATGAAACGTTCAATTTCCAATTTAAAGACCAAAATGGCTATGATGGTATTATTCCTGTAACGGTTGATTGGATTGACAAAGACGCTCCAACCGCCGAATTTGAATTTAGTACAAAAGAATGGACAAACAAAGACGTAATGGTAACATTAAAACCAAATGAAGAAGTAACCGTAACCAATAATGAAGGAAAGACAACGTATACCTTTACAAAAAATGGCGAATTTACCTTCGAATTTGTAGATAAAGTTGGAAATAAAGGAAGTAGCACCGTAAAAGTGGATTGGATTGACAAAGACGCTCCAACCGCCACAATTGAATACAGTACAAAAGAATCCACAGAAGGGCCAGTTGTTGCTACACTAAAACCAAGTGAACAAGTAACTATTTTAGGCAAAGGGGCATCAACGTATACTTTCCATGAAAACGCTGAATTTACCTTTGAATTTATAGATAGAGCAGGTAATAAAGGATACGCAACAGCAGTAGTAACTTGGATAAAGAAACAAACAAATAATAAACCTGGAGACAATAATACAGGAACCAAACCAGATAGCAAACCACAAGATAAGCCAGGAACATCGAACAAGCCAAATATAGGAAATAATACTCAGCCAAACAATGAAGAGACAACAAAACCAGAGGAAAACATCTATAAAGAATTGACAAGTGGCAATGTAACAGTAAAAATTCCAAATTCTATTTTATCAAATTATAATGACGTGACTTTAGAGTATAAAAAACATAACTTAAATGATGCTCAAATAAACCGTTATGGTGAAGAAAGTGAAATTTTTGAACTAGCTTTAGGAACAAAAGAGAATAAAAAAATTAACTTATCGAACGAAACGATTGAACAAAAAGTAAAATTAAATCCCAATAAAACGTTTGAAGCCATTTACGTTATTAGAGAAGATGGAAGTGTTGTCAAATTAAATTCTAGAGTAGTTAATAATGAAGTAATCTTTAACTGCAATGGACTTGGAAAATACCTTGTATCTTACAAGTCTACTGACACGAATACCAACAATACCAACACCGATAATAAAAATAATAACGATACAACAAAAGTAGAAGAGGTAAAGGATAAACAGCCAAATTATCTTGTCTATATAATGACAGTCGTAGCTATTTTTGCATTAGGTGGTGTCATTTATTTAGTAAAGAAGAAAAAGAATTAATATTAAAAAGCTATAATGAAATAAAATCATTTCTTATAGTTTTTTTTATGGAAAATTAAGTTATAATCTTTTAAATAGAAATGGATTAAGGATAGTGATAATTATGAGAAATTTAAAAAATGAATTATTTCTGGAAACAGAAAAAAAGATATAAAAAATTTAAAAATTGTAGTTTACCTTACCCTTATTGGGATAAAAGAAGAGAAACCTTTGAGTGAGTATATTAATGGTTTAAAGTATTCAGATATTGATTTTATCCATAGAACAATTAAAGTTCAAAGGCAGCTAGGAAAAAAAGCAAATACTGAAAATAAAGAATTAAAAGTTGGCGAGTAAACAAAACAAGAAATTAAAGTAAAAACATATTCGAGTAATAGAGAATTAGAGATTCCAGATATAGTTTTTGAAACTATATTAGAAGAAAGAAAAAAATATGAAAGAAATAAAAGTAGGAGAATCAATGATAAAACTACTCCATTTAAAGATTATGGTTTCATCTGTTGTTCTACTTATGGGAATCCAAGAAGTAAAACTTTTCATTTTAGATATTGGAAGCAGTTATTAAAAGAAAATAATTTACCCGACATTCGTTTCCATAATCTTAGAGCACTCTTTTATTAAAAAATAATATTAGTGAAAAAGCTGTTTCTAAACAATTGAGGCATGCTACAGAAATAATTACGGTAGATGTTTATGGGGATAATGCCAAAATTATTGAAGATTGCTTAAGTGAACTAGAGCCATTTATTGAAAGTGTAAAACCAAAAATAATAATAAAAGAAAATGATTTTTCAAATGATTCAGAATTATGAGAGCAACAAGAAACATGGATTGGAAATGTACTTCCTTTATTAAGTAAATAAATCGCAAGGCAATGATAGTAGTTGCCTTGTTCTTATGGTTAAAAATGATAGAATTATTTCGTAATTTTACTATTTTGTTATGTTTGATGTTATTTAGTATTATTTAGTCCAGAAAATGAAATTTGTG
>CAOKAG010000016.1 GCA_948466395.1 uncultured Mycoplasmatota bacterium | reverse complement strand
AGCAAACAAAAAGCGATATACTCTTTTTCAATATATCACTTTGTCAACAATCTGGTAGTTTTAATAATAATATTTTTTTGGAAATTTTATAAAAAATGGAAAGAAAAAGGTAGAGATGTATTGTTTATAAATACTACAATGTATACATACTTATCATTTGTATTGTATTTTACTTTAATGCCAATAATAACAAGAATACCACTTTTATTTTTTCATCATTATCCTTATAGAATGAATCTAGAACCCTTTATAGATGTTTTGAATGGTAGAGGTGATTTTCTAAGACAAATTGTATTAAATGTTATAATGTTGATTCCATTTGGCTTTTTAATGCCATTAACGAATAAAAAAAATACAAAATTATTAAAAGTTATTTTTTATACTTTTCTTGTAAGCTTAATCATAGAAATATTGCAGCCATTTAGTGGTAGGTCATTTGATGTAACAGATATAATAACAAATGTAATTGGGGGAATTATTGGATATATTATGTATTTGATATTTAAACCATTAACAACTAAAATATTAAATTATATAAAAAATAGATAGTCAAATTTCTATGAGAGATTATTTTTGAATTTTTAAGTGATAAAATACATAAACGTCACTAAAATTAATTGGTAAATTTTAATCAAATCTAAACTAAAATATAAGAGAAATAAAGTGAAAATGATATTTTAATTTAAAAAGGTATGAAAACCTCGAAGGAGTCGAAAGACTCCACTTTTTTTACTTTAAATAAAATTTTATGCTATTTTGCAATTACAAAATAGTTTCAAGTAGGAATTGTTAATCATTTAAACGTATTGAGTCGGCTAATAGTAGAAATAATATATATCTTCTAACATTATATAAGTTTTCTATAATATAAGAGTTAGAATAGCTAAGTTTTTGGATGAATGAAAGTAGAATCCGTTTAGATTAATGCTATAATATTTAAGTAAAGTTTTTTTGTTAAGAAAAGTTAACTTGTGAAAGGTGGTAATTACATGAAAAGTAAAGTTAAATATAAAAAAATTGATACTACTTCTATTACCTTTGCACTTTCTAAAATAAGTAATGTTATAGGGAATGTTAAAAATGTTTCATTTAAAGTATTTTTTGATGATATAAAAATCTATGAAGTAGATAATGTTATATTTAGTATTTTAAGTGCAAGAGATGGAACAGGAAATATTAGTGTTTTAATTGTTGGAAATCGTGATGAAGAAACCCAAAAGTTAATTAAATCTATTACATTGAATGATAAGTATAGAATTAAAGGTAATACCTCAACAGATATTGATTTAGTTTATAAAGAACTTAAAGAATTAACAGAAAATAAAATTGATAAGAAGATATTGAAAAATAAAATTTTATTTGTTAAAGCAATAAATAAAATAGAACATGAAAAGGAATAATTTAGCTTAGAAAAAAATTACAAAAATAGGTTTATAGATAGCTTATCTAAAAAGGAGTTTATCTTTGTAGAAGACAAGCAGTTAGTGAAGGTTTATTTTATATTAGATATGTTAAAGTTTATGAAAAAAGTTAGAAAATTTTTTGGAAGTGATTAAAATATGGAATTTACACCTATGATTATATTAGCTCAAAAAGGAAGTAATATTTATCCTAATACTAATTTATCAATTACACTGTGGTTAAAGTATGATAACAAAAAAATTATTTATATGCAGAATAATTATAATAAATATACGACTGGAAATGATCTAGTACCGATTAGCATAGATAAAAATTATCCGAAGTTACTTAAAGATATAGAATTAAAAGTTAAAGAAAAAGATTTTAAGGACGTATTGAATTTTATAAAAAATAAATATCAAATATTAGTAAATGCAGTTAATGGTGTTGATATTGACTACTCTATTATGGAACACACCTATATAAATAAATTTAAACCTACTGTAATTGATGGTTTTTTTGTAAATAGTATAAGTCCTAGACATTATCCTAGTTTACCAGTAAATTTATATTTATATTGTGATAATGTTGATTATGATGATGAAAGAGATTTATATACGCTACTAATGGATAATAGAGTAGATTATAAAGGTGGTTTTGAAAATTATGTAACTGTAAGTATTGATAAAAATAATCCTCAATTAGTTTATGATGTTGAACTTGGAATATCTGAAGAAAAATTTAAAAGAGTTCAAGATTTTATTAAAAAGCATTATACTTTCTTAAAAAAATATACGGAGTCAAACAATATGGATATTAGTGATATATATGAGAATTTAAGCAGCAAAGAACCAGAGTTTGTAGAGAGTGTAAATGAATATAGTACTATGAAATGTAATATAGAATATATTGGAAAATCAAGACAAGGTATAACTAAATATTATTGTACCGTTCATAAGTCTTTTGCTTATGATAAACTAGGAAACAAACTTGATGAATGTCTTTGGAGCAATAAAGAAATATATGATAATAGATTAAATATTAAACAAAATGAAATCAAGGATGTAAGTATTAGATATGAAAACATATTAGAAAATGTTATACCTAAAATAAAAGTAAATAATAAAGAATTTAATGGAGTTTTAGAATATGATCATTCTTTACTAACTTATAAAGACTTTGGTGGAATAATGCTCGCCAAATTAAATGATGTACCATTAGCCATAGTAAAATGCAGTCATTGTGGTCGCTATCACTCGGATAATGGACAATATGCCTATATTCCTCATAGAACGCACTTATGCTTATATTGTGGTCATTTATTTAGAGCAAAAGAAAGAAATATAGGAAGTGAACTGGCAATGATTTATGATATACCTAAAATAAAATTAAAAGATAAACTACTTAAGATTGATAATTATTGTTGTGTAGAATATAATATGCTAGATGGAAATTTACTTATAAATAATCAGAAGGTTAACAGAGTTTTATATGAAGGAAAGGAACTTGATATTATAGAATTCATAAATCATATTTTAGAAAATGAATATTAATAAAAAGATAGAGTTTTTGAGACTGTTACAAATGAGGTAGGGGAGATATTATTTATAATTTCCCTTTTAAATTACGATTAGTTATTATTTTAATAAATTAGAGGAACCGTTTATAGGACTTAAAGAAAGATATATATATAATTATAAAGATAGCTAAAATTGTGAGGTTTTAAATGCTAAAAGATTATATAAAGTATTTACAAATGAAGACAATAAATATGGTATTTTATAGAACATGAATGATATAATTTAAGCATATAAAAAAGAAACGAAAAGCACTGAACAACTGAAATTGTTTTAGAAGAGCTTACGAATAAAAAATTTAGAAAGATCTGGTAAAAGGATGGTACATTTAGTATATTGTGATGATAAATCGAAAGAATTAAATAAAATTTTAGAGGGAAGTAAAACCATGATAATAAGAGGAGCCTCTGGAAGAAAAATACCACATAGTAGAGTATTTAAAGATGAAATCCTTTATTTTATGGAAAAGGAACAAAAAAAATTACAGCAAAAGCAGTAGTAAAAGAGGTTCAAAACTATGTTAAATTAAGTGATGAAGAAATAACAAAAACAATTGAGACTAATAATAATAAATTACAATTAACGGATAAGCAAAAAGAAAGATGGCACAAAAAATGTTTATGTTTAGTGGAATTTAAAAATGTCGAAGAAATAAACGCATTAGATTTTGAACATCAAGGAAACATGGACGATTGGTTAATCATTGAAAAAATAGAAGACGTAGTAGTCGGAACAAGCCTTCCGTATAATTACGAAAAGTCAAGATTTTAGGAGTGATAAAAATTATGGCAATGTGGAATCCTTGGCGAGGTTGTAAAAAATGTAGTGATGGCTGTTTACATTGCTATATTCATAAAGGAGATTTCAAAAGAAATGTTGATACAAATGAAATAGTAAAAACAAAAGACTTTGAAAAGCCAATAGAAAAATTAAAAAATGGTAATTATAAAATGAAATCTGGAATTGTTTATTTATGTTTTTCTACTGATTTTCTAATAGAAGAAGCAGATGAGTGGAGAAATGAATGTTGGAAAATGATTAAAGAAAGACAGGACTGTACTTTTTTATTTCTAACAAAAAGAATTGATAGATTTATGAAATGTATTCCAGATGACTGGAAAGATGGATACGATAATGTAGTTGTATGTTGTACTATTGAAAATCAAAAAAATGCAGATTATAAATTATCAATTTTTAAAGATTTACCAATAAAACATAAATGTATAACAGCACAGCCATTATTAGAGAAAATAGATATAGAAAAATATCTTGATAATATTGAATTAGTAGTTTGTCGGTGGAGAATCTGATATAAATGCTAGGGTATTTAATTATGATTGGGCATTAGATATTAGAGAACAATGTATAAGAAAAAATGTTAATTTTGAGTTTAGACAATGTGGAACGTATACTATAAAAGATGGACAACAATATCAAATACAGACAAAAGATTTATGCAAACAGGCAAAATTAGTCAATATTGATTACAAGAGGAAGAAATAAACTTCAATGTTCAAAATAAGTAAAGAATGAGAATTAAAAATATTTAGAAATAATTAGAGATCATGAAAGGGACTAAACGGTGCTCTAGAAAAAAATTGAAATGAATCTTGTAGAGAATAAAAAAGGAAGAAGTTGACAAAAAAAGTAAATTTTGCTATTACACAAAATTTTTTTTTGTGCTAAAATGATAAAAGTTTTCAAAAAAAGGAGGAGAAAATGAAAAATTTAAACTTAGGAAAAGAAAAAATAAACAAACTTTTATTAGCCTTTTCCATCCCATGTGTAATTAGTATGTTAATCAATTCAATTTATAATATTGTTGATCAAATTTTTATTGGAAAAGGAGTAGGAACGCTTGGAAATGGAGCTACAAATGTTATCTTTCCACTTATTATTATTTTTAACGCTTCAGCTAGCTTAATTGGAAATGGTGCCTCAGCCCATATGTCATTAAAGCTAGGAGAAGGAAAAAAAGAAGAAGCGAGTAATATCGTTGGACAAGCAATACTCGTCACTTTTTTAATAGCCTTAATATTAAGCTTTTTATCTTTTATGCTTTTGCCAAAATTAGTCTATCTATTTGGATGCACGGAAAATGTTTATCACTACGCCTTAGATTATGGACGAATAATTATTTTAGGTGCACCATTTATGATTGCTTATACAGCATTATCCAATATAATTAGAGCAGACGGTTCGCCAAAATATTCAATGATGATGTTAATTATAGGAGCCATTATTAATATCATCTTAGATCCAATCTTTATTTTTGTCTTTGATTTAGGGGTTAAAGGTGGCGCCTTAGCAACAGTGATAGGACAAATCGTTTCATTTTTAATTTCAATAGGTTACTTGAAAAAATTTAAAAGCCTAAAATTAACCAAGTCCAACTTTAAATTAGACCAAAATACATTAAAAACGCTTTCGTTAGGTTTGTCTTCTTTTATAACTCAAGGAACCGTTTTAATCTTATTTGTTTTTATGAATAACGTCTTGACCAAATATGGTGCTTTATCTAAATTTGGAAGCGATATACCGTTATCTGTTTATGGAGTGATTTCCAAAGTAAACAGTTTATTCATCTCAACCGTTTTAGGAATAGCCATCGGAGCTCAGCCAATTGTTGGTTTTAATTATGGAGCAGGCAATGAAATAAGAGTAAAAGAAACTTTTAAAAAAGTTTTGACTATAAATTTTTTGATTGGAATGGTCTTTAACTTAATTTTTGTTTTATTTCCAAAACAAATTGCGGGAATTTTTATTTCAAATACAGATGCCAATTACACTTTATTTATGGAATTTGCGGAAACCATCTGTCGTTCCTTTCTTCTTGTTACTTCTTTAAATGCCCTAGAAATAACAGGAAGCATTCTAATTCAATCTCTTGGTAAAGTAAAAAAAGCCACCGCATTATCCTTTATAAGACAAATTATACTATTTATTCCATTATCCTTAACATTAAGCATCGTATTCGATAAAGGAATCTATGGTATTTTATACGCTGGTTGTCTAAGCGATACAATATGTTTTGTCATTGCCTTATTTCTTATTGGTTCCGAATACAAAAAATTGGGTGAAAATAATAAAGAAGTAATTCTCCATAAAAGTGAAACGAAACAAGCAACAAAAGGAGCACAAATAATTGTGACCATTTCTCGTGAATACGCATCAGGTGGGCGTTATGTTGGTCAATTGCTCGCTGAAAAATTAGGAATTAACTTTTATGATAAAGAATTAATAACTCTTTTTGCCAAAGAATCAGGCTTATCCGCTCAGTACATTCATAAAGTGGATGAAAAATCTCGAAAAAGTAGCAATGACGATCGTTTATTTATTGCTGAAACCAAAGTAATTCAAAAATTAGCTAAAAAAGAATCTTGCGTCATTGTTGGTAGATGTGCTGATTATATTTTAAAAGAAAATAAAAAAGTTTTAAAAGTATTTTTATACACAGATGAACAATCAAAAATAAAAAGAGCGACCACCTATTATGGTCTTAAGCATGAAAACGCATTAAAAAAAATCAACACTATTAATAAATCTAGAGCCAAACATTATAAATTTTACACCAATCGAGATTGGTATAACTTTGAAAATTACGATTTAATCATAAACGTTGATAAATTAGGTGTTGAAAAAACCGCCGATTACTTAGTGCATTTCATTGAAAAAAATAAATAATAATTTAAGGGTTATCTTTTAGATTTTAAATAAATTTTCATCATTTCAAAGTTTGTCGCTTCATTATTTCTAAAAAAGAGAGCGCTACAAACTTTTTTTGTCTTCATACAAGGTTTAATATCTTCTTTCTTAATTAATAATTTTTCTGGTAAAGTAGTTTCAATAAGCCGAGTCAAAGGAACTTTAAGTCCCTTCACAATTTTTCAAACAATAGAAATAAAAGGATTGATTTCTTCACGTTCAATTTGCCCAAGCATACTTTTATTAATATCTGTCAGTCTTGCTACTTTATCTAGACTTAAATCAATTTGTCTACGAGCGTTTACAATGAAGAAATGTTTAAAACCAGTAACGATATTGATAATCGTGCTTGTATAAAAAAATATGAAACCGAAGAACTAGAACTAGTAGGAATAGGACTGTGTGGCAAAAAAAATCATGTTGATAAAACTCTACATGGTTATAGACTTCATCAATAAAACATTTAATCTAGGAAAGATTTACTTTCTATTATAAGCATGTTATAATGACCAAAAAGGAGGAACAAATGAAGAAAAGTTTTTGGATTGCAGGGGCCGTTTGCATGCTAGTATTTGGTGAAGCCGTTTACGCTATGACTCGACCAAATGTCAATCATAGTAATACTGATTATCAATATTGTAATGTATCAAATTGTCCAATGACAGGAGCGCATGTTCATGAAGAACATCCTGAGATTACAGAAGAGGTAGTCAATAATACTAATCATCAGTATTGCAATGTACCAAATTGTCCAATGACAGGAGCGCATGTTCATGAAGAACATCATGCAAATCGAAACAATACCCATGGTCATCATCATGGACATGGCAATCATTATTAATAAATAAGAAAATAAAAGGAGAAGTTTATGAAAAAAATAATAGGTCTAATTTGTATTGCAATGGTAAGTCTTTTACTAACTGGTTGCGGAAATAAAGTTGAAAATATTGAAGGGACTCTACCAGAAATCATGGAAAAATTGTACAGTGGTATTCCAGAAGAAGAAATGCCAATGATGGTAGAGAATACAGAACTAAATGATGAAAACTTCAAATATTTTGCTTTTGCTGATGTAAAATATAAAGAAGCTATTGCCAGTGAATCTATGACAGGTTCCATTCCACATTCTGTTGTTTTAATTCGTTTAGAAAACGCAAGTGATGCTGAGGCAGCAGTAGAAGAAATTAAGAAAAATGCAGATCCAAGAAAATGGATTTGTGTCGAAGCTGAAAATACTTTTGTTTTATCAAAAGGAGATTTAGTGGTTCTAATTATGTCTAATGACATGGCTTCAAAAATAAAAGAAAATTTTGAAAATTTAAAATAGAAGGGAAGAAGAAATATGGTATTTTCAAGTATACGCTTTCTCTTCTTTTTTTTGCCTTTATTATTAATCATTTATTTTTCATTCCCTAAAAAATTTAAAAATCTTATTTTACTTCTATTTAGTCTTATCTTTTATTACTTTGGAGAAAAAAATTACACCCTTTTATTAGTCTTTTCTTGTTTAGTAAATTATGGCTTAGGTCTTGTCATCTCTAAAAATAAAAAAAAGCTGTATTTAATCATCGGCATTACCTTTAACCTTGTTTTACTCATTTATTATAAATACACAGGCTTCTTTATTGAAAATTTTACGAACTTATTCCATCTAAACCCTATTTCTTTAAATATCGTTCTTCCATTAGGCATCAGCTTTTTTACCTTTCAAAACTTAAGTTACTTAATAGATGTTTATAAAAATGAAGTCTCTTGTCAAAAAAATCCATTAACGTATTGCACTTATATCTGTTTATTTCCTCAATTAGTTGCTGGTCCCATCGTTCGATATAAAGATGTAAACGAACAACTAAAAAATCGTACCGAAAATTTTGAAAAATTTAGTTCGGGTGTATCTCGTTTAATTATAGGATTAAGTAAAAAAGTATTAATCGCTGACACTTTGTATTACACTTATACCGCGATTCTAACTTCTGAACTTTCCACCGTATCTTATTGGTTGGTAGCTCTTCTTTTTACCTTCCAAATTTACTATGACTTTTCTGGATACTCGGACATGGCTATTGGACTAGGAAAAATGTTTGGCTTTGAATTTAAAGAAAACTTTAATTACCCCTTAATAGCTTCTTCAATTACAGAATTTTGGAGAAGATGGCATCTATCCTTATCCACTTTTTTTAAAGATTACGTCTACATTCCTCTAGGAGGCAATCGAACCTCTAAACTAAAACACATCAGAAACATTTTTATTGTCTGGTTATTAACAGGATTATGGCATGGAGCCAGTTGGAATTTTATTCTTTGGGGTCTTTATTTTTTTGTCCTTTTAATACTAGAAAAATTTATTTTTCAAAAATTCCTAAAAGGAGGGTTCTTTTCTCATATCTATACTTTTGTTCTTTTACTAATAAGCTTCGTCATTTTTAACACGACGGATTTAGAAGAATTAATGCTCTTTTTAAAAGGATTAATTGGAATACAAAAAGACTGGATAAATCAAGAAACCCTTTATTATCTTAAAAACAATCTAATCATTCTTCTCATAGCTTCTATAGGTATTCATCCAAAATTAAAAGACACCATACAAAAATTAAAGAAAGGAAAAAGAAATAAAGGAATAGAAACTTTATACAGCTTGATTCTACTAGGCCTTTTCTTACTCGTTATAGCAAGAATTTTAGCAAGTTCATTCACTCCTTTTATTTACTTTAGGTTTTAATATGAAAGAAAAAATAGTATCGATAGGTTTTATAATAATCCTATTTTGTTTCTCTGGCTTTTTTATAATAAAAAAAGACGAAAGCTTATCCAATGTTGAGCGTAGAAAACTAAAAACAAAAGACGTCTTAAAAAAGGACTTTGTAAACAACTTAGAAGATTATTTATCCGATCAATTTCCCATGCGTAATTCGTTAATTCAATTAAATACTTTTTTTGAACGTTACCTATTACAACAAAAAGATAGCAATGACGTTTATATAAAGGAAGAAGTCCTTATTGAAAAAAATTACCCTAAAAATCAAGAAAGTATAAAAAATTTTATAAAAAAAATAAATGAAATAAACGCTAAAGATTTACAAAATAGTGAAGTCTATTATGCCATTATTCCTGATAAAAGTTATTTTCTAGAAGAAACTAAACACTTAAAAATGGATTTTCTATCGATTTATCAACAACTTAAAAATGAATTAAACCTAAAAGAAATACCAGTAAGAGACTTATTCACATTAGAGGATTATTACCAAACAGACATTCACTTACGTCAAGAAAAATATCCAAAAGTGGTAGAAAGATTAGGAAGTGTTCTAGATTTTGACTATAAACCTTCCACTTATGAAACCAATCACTTCTATCCTTTTTATGGCGCCTCTTATCAAAAATCCCCTTTGTTTCGAAATCCAGAATCCATCACTTATCTAACCAATGAAACGATAAAAAAAGCAAAAGCCAAACACTTAGAATACGGTGAACAACCCATTTATGAAATCGATAAATTAAACAGTATGGATGCCTACAATGTTTTTCTAGGAGGACCAAGTGCTTTAATTGAAATAGAAAATCCAGAAGCTTCAAATGAAAAAGAATTAATTATCTTTCGCGACTCCTTTGCAAGTAGTTTAACCCCTTTATTAATAAGCGAATACCAAAAAATAACCCTAATTGATTTAAGATACATTTCAATGAATCAAATAAGAGAACGCATTAATTTTAACAACAAAGAAGTATTGTTTCTTTACAGTACACTAATTGTCAACAATAGCCATTTACTTAAAAACTAAAGTGTAAAATAAAACCATTGCAAAATAAAAAGAATAAGTTATAATAGAACAAAATTTTAAAGGAGTATTTATGAAAAAAATAAAAAAGACAATCTTAAGTGTGTTACTATTCTTTTGTTTATGTCTAACACCAAAAGCGGCTTCATTTAATATGACCGCTTCAACGACACAAGTAGCCCCAAATGGGACCTTTACAATTAAAGTAGGAGGAGACTGTATAGGAAGAGTAAACCTTTCCATTACTAACGGAAGCCTTTCTTCAAATAGTGTTTGGGTAGAACAAGGCTACGTCAGTGTAAAAGTGACCGCCAAAGAAAGTGGAAACATAACCGTTACCGCCACACCCGTTACAGGTTTTTCTGATGCCGATGCTAATATTTATAATCCAGGAAGTCGCACAATCACTGTGAAAATAAATGGAACAACTACAAAACCGAACAAAAATCCTGAACAACCTCAATCTAAAGAAAACCGTTTAAGTGCTTTAAAAATAAGCAACGGAACCCTTACGCCAAATTTTAATGAAAATCAAACCGAGTACACCGTTAATCTTTCAGCAAATGAAACCGAAATCACTCTTTCTGGAACAGCAAAAGATGCCAAAGCGAAAGTCGAAGGCTTAGGAAAGAAAGCGCTTAAAGTTGGAAAAAATAAAATAGAAATTACTGTTATCGCTGAAAACGGCTCTAAAAAAATCTACATCTTAAATGTCAACGTCGATGAAACGCCTCAAATTTATTTGGATTACAATAATCAGAAAATTGGAGTAGTAAGAAACTTAGAAGACATTACAATTCCAGAAGGATTTGAACAAAAAGAAGACGTTTTAGAAGACAAAAAAATAATCCTTTTTGAAAAAGGGAATCTCTCTTTACTTTATGGCATCGACCCCGATAATAAAAAAAGTTTCTATCTCTTTAATAAAGAGAAAAAAGACGTGATAACTAAATTACAACCATTAAAAATAAACCATCTCTTGCTTTATTTAATAGAGAAACCTTTAGATAAACCAAACTTAACACCAAAAAAGCAGACAATAGATGAACAAGAGGTAACCTGTTATGGATTTGAAAACAATGATAATTATTGTCTTTTAAATGCTATAAATGAAGAGGGGAGTAACGTTCAATATTTATACGAAACCAGCGAAAAAACCGTACAATTATTTCCAGAATTTTTAATAAACAAAGAAGAAAAAGAAGAACCCAAAACCAATCCTATTTGGTACGGCATCATCATTCTTTTTAGTAGCGTTTCCTTTTTTATAGGATATAAAATTAAAAAAGGAGTCAAAAATGAAAAAAAGAAATAAAAAAATAGTAGCTTTCATCTTTCTAGTTCTTTTCATCTGTTCAAGTAGTTCTTTTAAGGTAAGTAAAGCCACTATAAAATCAGACCAAGAACTGGCCTTAGCTAAAATAGACCCCAACCCTCGAAAAATAAAACAATTGGCAGTATTCATTAAATTTAGTGATAGCGATTCAAACGTCTTAAATCATATTGATGATATAGAAAGTGTAGAAAATGCTTATAAATTATACAATAGCGACACACCAGTAGAAATGACTACCGTTAATGGAATAATTGGAGTTCCTTCTTTCAAAAAATACTTTGAACGTGAAAGTTATGGGAGTTTATCCATTACAACTGAAATTTTACCTAAAAAAAACAATCAAGTGGTAGCCTTTAAGGATGTGGAGCCCATTGGTTATTACTTAAAATATACAGAACAAAACAAAATAGGTTACAAAGATAAAACGGAAGCTTTAAAAAGAGAAAATGAACTAATCAATCGTGTAATGGCTTATTTAGAAAAAGAAAGCGCTTCTTATGGAATAAATGGAAATGAATTAGATACCAATCAAGATGGTTTTATTGACGCCATTTCTTTTGTTATTGAAGGTCAAAAAAATTTACCCTCTACCATCAGTTGGGGAGATTTACTTTGGGCTCATGAACGAGATAGTGAAGGAATAACACAAACCTTTTTAGGAAAAAAAATAAGAGCTTATAACTTAATCTATGCGGAAGATTACAAAGAATCCGCAAGTGTGTTTTCATTAAACCGTGGTACTTATGGAACACTTATTCATGAATTTGGTCATACCTTAGGCTTTAAAGATTTGTACCGATACGGTTCACCTAACGAAAAACCAGTAGGATTTTATGATATTATGGGAAACGCTATTGGCTCCAACCCTCAAAGTTTTTTAACTTATTTCATAAGTGATTATCAAAAAGAAACCAATTGGCATAACCCCATACCTGTAATCTCAAAAACCACAAAGAACTTAACCCTTTCTAAACCAAAATTTATAAATAAAGACGAATTAAGAGCGATTAAAATTGCAACTGGAGAAAACGAAAAAGAATACTTTATCGTAGAATACCATGACAAAATGAACACCTATGAGTCTTATTCCGCACTTGAAAGTGGGTTAATCGTATATCGTGTAAATGAAAATTACAAATATTTAGGAAATGCTCCCAAAGAAGACCATGTTTATATTTTTAGACCTAATGAAACCGAAGCGATGAGTGGGTTAGGAGAATTATCAAAAGCAACATTAAACATGAAAAGACCTGTTTTGGGAAAAAATGAAATAGCAACCAATACTACTTTTGATAATCAAACCCTTTTTTATTCCAATGGGAAAAACTCAGGAATAAAAATAGAAGTGACAAGCGAAACCAACGATTCGATTACTTTCAATGTCCTCTTACCAACCATTGAAGGGGAAGGATCAAAAGAAAAACCTTATCTCATTAAAGATGAAAAAACGTTTTTATATTTCATGGGGTTAGACACCAAAAATAAATATTATCAACTTGAGAATGATTTAGATTTTAAAGAAACCGCAACGCTTTCTAATTTAAACTTTGAAGGAAATTTAGAAGGAAAAAATCATACCTTACGTAACATAAAAACAAATGGTTCAGGTTTATTTAATAATATTGGTCATTTTAGCACACCAACAAAAATAGAAAATTTAAATATAGAGAACCTAGTGGCTTATTCAAACAAACAAAACTATCTAGGTGGTTTAGCAAACGTAGCTGAAAACATTACCCTAAACAACATTCATTTAAAAAGTGGATCAGTGACTCGAGAAGGAGAAGCCTTAAATGATTTAATCGCCGTAGGAGGGTTGATTGGTAATGGAAACGATCAAACCTTAATAACAAACTGTTCGACTAATTTAGAAGTGACAGCACCTAAAAACGTAGGAGGCTTGATTGGTCTAAATCAAAACGTTAAAATAGAAAACAGTTTTTCAACAGGTACCGTAAAGGGTGAAAAAAATAAAGGCGGCTTTATTGGTTTACAAGCCATTACTTATGGCACCTATCAAATTCCAAAACAAGTGTATTATGTCTTAAATGAAAATGAAACCCTTTTAGGAGTCGGCGGGTACGCCAAAAACTTTCATGATTTAAATCTTTTAGATGAAACGTCATTAGCAAAAGGAATCGTGAGTCTCTCTCTTCCTAAAACCTTTCAACTCGTGACAAATGAAAAGAAAAAACTACCCTTAGTTCTCTCACCAAATGAAACTCTTAACTATCAAGTTTCTATAGAAAAAACAGATTTAATTCATTATGAAAACAATGAATTGCTAGGAATGAAAGCTGGAACCAGTAAGGTAGAAGTTCTAATCCCTGTTGGCAATAGGACCATTCTTTTAACTAGTTTAGTTACGATAGAAGAAAAAGGTGGATTAACCGAAGAAGGAGTATTAAATCGTCTTGGCTTAAGAAAAAAAGAACAATACGTTTTAGGAATAACTTTAAATAGCTCTATAAAAACTTTCATAAATAAAGTAAATAATCTAAACGGTGTCACTCTAAAAAACTTTAAAAACACTCAGAATATGGAACTAAATGAGGGAATCATTGCAACAGGGATGAAGTTTACGCTAACCTTTAATCAACAAGATTATACCTATACTATTGTTATAAAAGGAGACGTCAATGGAGATGGACAAATCTACGCCACTGATTATGTTAAAGTTAAAAATCATATCATGGGTAAATCACGCTTATCAGGACCTTACTTAATTGCCGCAGACATAAACGAAGATGCTAAAATTTACGCCACCGATTACGTACAAATAAAAAATCACATCATGGGAAGACCTTTTAATTAAAAAATATCAAAAAAAATATTTAGAAATTCTAAAAAAATTTGTGAGAAGAAATCAAAAAATGATTTCTTTTTTTAATAGAGTTTAGATAAAAAATCAATTATAATAAAAATAGAAAAAAGTATTATTTCAAAATTAAAAAGTAAAAAAATGTCCTTATCATACTTTTCCCAAAAAGTACCTTTAATTGCTACTTTAAAAGTTCTAGTCATTTCCTTAATTACTTTGAAGTATAGCGTAAAAAATAAAAAATGAAAATATTTAGTGAGAATTGAAAATTAATAGTATAATAATAGAAATCTTAAGAGGAGTATAAATATGAATCAAGAAAAATTTGGTCAATTAATTAAAGAAATAAGAAAAACAAATCATTTGACTCAAAAACAATTGGCTGAAAAATACCATGTAACATTCCAAGCCGTTAGTAAATGGGAACGAGGCTTGAATATGCCTGACATGGGTCTAATTAGTCAAATAAGTAAAGACTTTAACATCAGCTTAGATGAATTATTTGATGGCAAAATCAATGTAATAAATAGAAAGAATAAAAAAAAGATAGTTTTCCTTTTTGGTGTTTCCATCGTAGTTCTCTTATTTTTTCTTTTTTCTTTATTATTAAGTCAAAATAAAAATGATTTTCAATTTAAAACGCTTTCCTCTGAATGTAAAAACTTTAAAATTTCAGGAAACATTGCCTATAATGAAAACAAATCCGCCATTTATATTTCAAACATTGAATATTGTGGAGAAGTAGAAAAGGAAGAATATCAAACGATTGAGTGTACTTTATATGAATCAACCGAAGAAATAGAAAAGAAAATTAGCGCTTATAAATATGAAGGCCCCAGTAATATTACATTAGAAAAATTTTTGAAAGAAGTCACGTTTTCTGTTGATAATTACAAAAAGGTTTGTGATTCTTATAAGGAAGAGAGTTTATATATTTCCATAAAAGCAACGACAAAAAATGAGAAAAACAAAACGTACACCATTCCTTTAACACTAAAAAGTTGTTCTTAAAATTCAACTAAAAGTTGAGTCGATTAAACCAAAAGACGATTGCCAATTCGTCTTTTTTTCTTTAAACTGAAAAAAGAAGGAGGAAGAAAATGAAAAAAAATATAATATTAATTTTAATAATGATCGTTTGTTCTGTAGGGGGAGGAATGATGGGACATTTTTTATTCAAAGAAAAAGGAACCCTTGAAAAGCCTTTGCCCAAAGCCGAATTAGCTGAAGGATTGAGAGGAAAATATGGAATAGATAAAAACATTGATGAAACGACTATTGATGAATATTTAAATCGTACAGATACCGTTTATCGTGATGTGAGGATGCTTGTTGATACCGCTACTTGGGAGAATAAAGGAGGCGACCGCTATTTAAGTGGATACATTAAAGGATTTGAAGTCGTGCCTTCTGTTTACTTGGCAGGATTTACTGATGAATACATTGAACAAAAAAAGCGCGAAAACGTAAGTGGTTTGTATACAGGAGAAACGTTATATACATTAGAAGAAGATGGGAGTTACACAGCAAATTATGAAGAATCCTTATCCATTTTAGAAGCCATCTTCCCAAAAGATAAAAATATTTTTATCATGTGTGGAGCTGGTGGCTATGCGGGTCAAGTTAAAGATTTATTAATTGCTTTAGGTTGGGAGAAAGAACGCGTGCGTGACGTCGGAGGTTTTTGGTATTACAAAGGGAGTAACGCCATTAAAGTAAAAAGAACAAAAGACGGAAAAGATGTGTATGATTTTAGCAAGGTGCCTTATTATAATATTGATTTTAATGACTTAACAAAGGTGAAAAAATGAAAAAGTGGCTAATCGGGTTGCCTCTTCTATTAGGGGTAAGTCTCTCTCTTTTTTTTGTCTTAAAACCGAAAAATAAAACCTTTGATTTAGAAGAAAAATATTACGGAGAAAATAAAATAATCGAGATAGAAGGGCAAGAATTAGAAAAATTAATCAACGAAAAAGAAAGCTTTGCCGTTTTTGTTTACCAACCAATGTGCATCACTTCTTCTGATTTTGAAAGCGTATTAAATGAGTTTTTAGAAGAAAATAAAGTTACTATTTATAAAATTGCTTTTTCAAGTTTAAAAGAACGAAAAGTTGGTGAGGAAATAAAGTACTATCCTTCATTTATACTATTTCAAAAAGGAAAAAGAATAGACTTTTTAGAAGCCAATAAAGAGGAAGACTTACGTTTTTATGAAAGCAAAGAAGGCTTTAAAAGTTGGTTTACAAAATACATCAATTTAAAAGAGATAAAAAAGAAGAATCCAGTTTCTGATGAAGCTTTAAAAGAAGAAACAACAACACCGAATAAAAATGTCCAGTTAGAAAGTGTAACACGAGAAGAAAACAAAGTAAACATTTATTTCTTTTGGGGAGACGGGTGCCCTCATTGTGAAGAAGAATTTAAATTTTTTGAAAGTATCAAAGAAGACTATGGAAAACTTTATAACTTATACCCTTTTGAAGTTTGGTACAACAAAGAAAATAAGGAGAACTTAGATGTATTCGCTAGTCAAATGAACGATACAATAAACGGCGTCCCTTATACCATCATAGGTAATAAAACTTTTAAAGGTTTTAAAGAGTCTTATAAAGAAGAATGGATAAAAGCAATCGAAACAGAATCAAAAAAAGACTTTGATGTTTATTTTGATAAAATTAAAAAATAGTGAAAAATTGAATTTTACTATTTTTTTTATTGCGTTTAAGACAAATTATAAATATAATAGTAGTCATTAAACAAGGTGATAATATGAAACAGCTTTCTTTTTTAGAAGAACCAATAAATAAACAAAAAGACTTTTTTGATGAAACGTTAGAATTTATAAACAAAATGAAAAAAGAAAGTGACTATTTAGAAGAAATAAAAAAAGAATTTTTGCATTATCTAAATTTAGGATTTAATGAAGAAGAGTTGGAAAATTTTTATAATCACGCGTATAAGGAATACAATGCGTTTATAGTAAACTATTTTGAAAAAAAAGACCCTTTATATTATTGTCAACTGTCTAGTAAATATGAAGAATTTGTTAAAATTTATCATAAGATAGGAAATCTTTTATTATTTTATTTTAATCATCTACATAATTTTGAAAAAATAACCATGGATGCCAATACTTTGAAAAGAATTGAAACGTTTATCGAACAAGATAAAATCAAATACCAAGATGTAGAAACCACTCAAGCATTAAACAAAATAAAAAAGAATAAGAGTCATCAATTTTTTATTGTAAAAATGGATAAGGCTCCAACAAAAAAGAAAAAACTAGAAGAGTTAAAAGAACTTGATTTTATTTTAACTAATTATTTTGTTTTAAATTACAATAAAGAAGAAAGTCCCGTGATGCTTTACACAGGAAAGGATGAATTTAAAAAATACGTTATTGAAGTTGCCTTAGAATATTTAAGACGCATATATTCTATCAGTCATTATAATAAAATAAATGACGATTATGTGATGGCTTTAGAGAATTTTATTATAGATAAAAAACAAAAAGAGATAATTATGGATAATCCTAAACTATGCTTAGTTAAATCAATATTGCTAGCAAGAATCAATGTTAGAAACGTTTTAGGGGACGATTTAGAAACCATAAAACGGGTTTTACAATAATTAGAAAATAAAAAGTATGATAAAATAGAATAAAGGAAAGAGAGGAAAAGTATGAATAAAAAAACACCTCTTTATTTTTATCATCTAGTAAATAAAGAGGTCAATCTGAGTAAAGGAATAGTAAGTTTACAGTATATGTACAATCATAAAATGGATGAAGAATTCGATAAAAATGTCCTTAAATATGAAAAAAGAATTCGGGAGGATTGGAATCTAAAGGAATTTAAAGAGAAAGAAAATTTAACCAGAAAAGACTATTTAGACGGTTTAAAAGAATTCAGAGGAGTAAATGGAGCGAATTACATTTATTTTTTTCGTTTTCCGCCTTTTAAAAAATTAGGAGCAAAAATAAAAGCGTTATCCGAATATAAAGATATTTATCGAATCAACATTAAAGATGAAGCTTTGAAAAAACAAATAGAAGAGATTTTTTGGGGGTATCACTTAAGTCGGAGTGATAATCAGGAACTAGACGAAACCTATTATGAACAAATTGACATGACTACTTATTTTAAAAACTATAATGACCAACTAGAAATGAACTTTAGTACTTTAAATCACATCGCTATTGCTTTTAAAAAAGGCTATTGCCCTAGCTCTTATTTAGAAAAAATAAATTGGCCTGAAACTCTAGAAGACATAAAAAAAATAGAAGGAGTAGAAGAATGATTTACGAGAATCTTTTAAACAATAAAGACTATTTAAAACTAGCAAAAGATATTGGGAATAGACATTTTATCACCGATGGCAAATGGGATTGGGAGCATGGATTCGGTCACTACCAAAGAGTTGCTCGATACACTAAAACGATTTTAGAACAATTAGGAGCAAGTAAAAGAACGATTGATTTAGGAATGACCGCCGCTTTACTTCATGATATTGGTTTAAGTGAAAGTGATACCAACAAAAAAGACCATGCCTTAAAAAGTAGCCAAATGTTTCGAAAATACTTAGAAAATACAAACGTTACAGAAGAAGAAAAAAACAGTTTAGAACACGCCATTCGTGATCATGGCTCAGGAAATGAAATAAAGAGTCTAATCGGAATGGCTTTAGTTTTAGCGGACAAACTAGACATCACCTACCACCGAACCATTAATTCGACCATTCAAGATAAAATCAATAAAGAAGTTCAAAAAATAAAAAAAGTAGAGGTTGAAATTACAAAAGAACAATTAAAAATAAACTACGAAACCGAAGAAAATGCGGACTTGACCTTGTTAAAAAACGAGTGGGCAAAACCCTTTGAAATTCCTAAAAAAATGGCCAAAATTTTAGAAAAAGACTGTGTCTTTAAAATAAACAATCAAAAAATAGAAATCTAGGTGAACGCATGATTAATTATAAATACCATACTGAAGAAGTACCACAAAATATGAGAATAACTCAAGTATCAGGAATCCTCCTAACCAAAGATAAGCAAGTCATGATTTATCAAGAAAAAAATGGTTCCTACCGTATTCCTGGGGGTCATCCTGAAAAAAATGAGGGTTTAGAAGAAACTTTAAAACGAGAAGTATTAGAAGAACTAAACGTCACCATAAAAAACATTTCCTACTTAGGTTACCAAGAAGTGATTGGAGATACGAAAGATTCTTATGCTCAAGTAAGAATGTTAGCGACCATTACATCCATCGGAAAAGAAAAAACAGATCCAGCGGAGAACGAAATTTATAAAAGACATCTTATCAACTTAGAAAACTTAAACGATTACTTAAATTGGGGGAGTGTTGGAGAGGAAATGACTCATCATGCTTTAAATAAAGTCAATGAAATTCGATGAAAGAAGAAATTAAGAAAATAAAAAAAATAATACAACAAAATCCAAATAAACGTATTTTAATTTTAGGAACACGTTGTAGTGGCAAAAAAGAATTAATGGAACAACTTGAAAACATTGAAGACTATTCTAAAATTTACGACCAAAAATTAGTGGAGCACTTTGGTTACATTGACCCTCGATACATTCGTGAAGAAGAAAAAATAAAACTCAAAAAAGCCATTGAAATAAAACTAGGCATTCCTATGTTTAGTGAAGAAATCATCCCATGTGACCTCATCATTTTTTTAAACATGAATAAAAAGGCTTTAGAAATAAAAGCCTATTTAGAACAAATTCCCTATGATAAAATAAAAAACACCCAAGAAAAAATAAAACAATCCTTAAAAACAAGTAACTGTAAAATCTACACCCTTCAAATGCCTCCTCAAAAAATAGACTTTCAAAAGACCAAAAGAGTCGTTTACCTTTGCGGAATAGAAAGCGATTTAAACCTTACCGACAAAAAAACGATTGAGTGGAATAGTTTAAATACCAATGCATTAGACTGTCGCTTTCCTTATATAAAAAAAGTCCAAACACTAAAAGAATTAAAACGAAAACAAGGATTTTTAGCAATCATTCATGAGAAATTATTACCTGAAAATTGGATTGAATTAGATAAGCATTACCGTGCTTTCTTTAAAAACTTTACCTTCATTTATATTCTAACCCAAGATTTAAAAAAACAAAACAAGCATCATTTAAAATACAGTCCCTTTTATTTTGTTTCAGAAAACTACTTTGATGATGAAAGGTTATATTGCTTATTTCTAAACCACTTATTAACAGAAAAAGCCCCCAAAATAGGAACTAAAAAAAGAAAAAAAATAGAAGATTTAAAAAGATTTATTAAAGGAAAAAACACCTTTACAACTGAGGAAGTCAAAAAAGCTTTCCCTTTTTCAGAAAGACAAATTGAAAGGTATCTACAAGACTTGAATTTTCTCCATAAAACCTTAGGTTATGACTTTCAAAAAAAAGAATGGTATCAAATAAAGACAACTACTAATTGAAAATAAATGTGCTTATTTACAGTTAAACAAAAATAAAAAAATGTCGTTTTATAAAACGGCTTTTTTAGTATGTTATAATGAAAAAAAGAAACGGAAGTGTGATTATGAAAAACGAAAGAAAAACCGAAACTTTATTAACCAAAGAAATCAATTTTTTTATCTCGAGAGAGTGGGGATCAACTACTGAATTAACCCCATTAGTTACGAACATTATTTATGACTACGCCATTAAAAAGAAGAAAAAAGTTCTTTTATGTACTTCCATTAATGATATTCCAGAAGATAGAGGATGGTACTTTGCTAATTTAATTTCCTTAATGACCAAAATAGATACTCAAAATATTCTAGCGTATCTTTTTCCCTTCAGCTATCAAATAAGACTCGAAGAACGAAAAAAATATCTTTCTTTACCCAATCAGACCGCTGTATTCAAAAGCTTAGAAACCATTAAAAATAGTGATTTACAAATCAATTTAACTCAATACGATACTTATGGCTCTTTATACTTTGTTTTTGATGAATACTATAAAAATACCGAATATGACTTAATTATCTTAAAAGACTTTAAATCCTGTGTGGACATAGAATTAAATAAAATCAAAAAAGAAGGGAACTTAAACACGGACGAAGCCATGCAAAAAGTAATTCAAATCTTAAAGGATTACGCCACTCAAAAAAAGACCAAATTCTTACTTCTTGAAGGAGGACTTTCAGGGTACGCTTTATGTAAAGCTTTTAAAGAGGAAAACACCAAAGTGATTACCTACAACTCCGATAAAAACGAATACTTAATAGACACAGGCGAAAAAATGCTCATCAACCCTCATACTAATGAAATTCTTGAATTTGAAGAAAACATCATTAAAAAGACCTTCAATGAAAGATTCGAAAAAGAAAAATTAAGCATCATGTACAGTATTGAAAATAAAGAGAGTGGCTTCTTTCTAACTATTTTAAAAAAATACCAATTTGAAGAAAACGCCTTTTTAAAAATCATTGATTTTAGTGGCACTTTAAAAGTTCTTGGAAATTCAAAAATAGTTTATGAAAACAATGAAAAAGAAAACAATCTAAACCCTTTAGAAAAACTTTTAACAACTGAAGTTCATTACGATTATTTAATACTCAATGATTTTCAAAAACTTTTACAAAAAACGAACCAATCCCTTGATGAAATTTTAACTGATTTATACAATTATTCAAAATACGAAGAAACCAAAATTATTATTTTTCACTCGTTCAAAGAACATTGTCCTTTAAATAAATTAGAAGATTATCAAACGCTTAAAGGTTATACAAGTAATTTTTTAACCTTAACCCAAAGAGAAGACCAAAAATTTGAATTAGTCTTTGAACTAGAAAAAAACAATGAGAAAAGACTATTTGCCTTGGAGGAAATGAAATGAAAGAAATCTCGGTGATAACCAGTAAAAAAAGAAATGAAAAAGTCCCTTTTTTAATCAATCTAATAAATGAATACGCAATCAAGGAGCACAAATCCGTTTATGTACCGCTTTTTGCTGTTCAAAAAAATGATTACTTAAGTAAACTTATTGCTTTATTATCAAAAGAACCTTATGAATTAATTAAAACTTATTTGGACCCAACTTTAAGAGTCAGTCATGCCCAAAATAAAAAAATAAACATGGAAAAAGTTGTCTCAGCCATAGAAAAAATTCGTGATTCAAACTTAGTTTTAAGCAGGACTAAATTTCTTGATGAAACCTATCTTGAATACCTCTTTCTTTACTACACCAAGTACGATTGTATTATTATTGAGGACTTTGATGCGTTTTTAAAAAATACCCTCGAAGACATCGACACCATTTTTAAAGTAATTAAAAAATATTGTGAAGAAACGAAAGGAGAAGTCATCATTTTTATGAACGAAAAGGAATTAAAAGAATATAAAATTCCCCATAATATAAAAATTGGTAGACTTGATAATGAAATAAAAATAACCTATAATCCAAAAAACTTTAAAATAGAGGAGGTAAACTAAAATGGGAAAAATGAATATCTTAATTGGAGACATCACGAGCGATGAAATCTTAAAAAATCATGACTGTATCGTAAATCCAACCAATCCCGCTATGCGAATGGGCATGGGAATAAGTGGAGCCATTTTTAAAAAAGCTGGAGTCGAAAAACTTGAAAACTTTACCAGTCGAAAATACCACATCACTTATGAATCCAATGCCAACGAAATGAAAGTCGGAGAAATTAGAATCACTCCAGGGTTTGACTTAAACATGGACATCTTATTTGTTCAGGGTCCACGATTTTGGGACTATAATAATCCTTTAGAAATCTTAAAAATGACCTATTTAAATCTAGTTGATGAATTATCAATCAAACCCTACAAAAACGTTTTACTCCCTAGTTTAGGAACAGGAGAATATGGCTTTAGCCATGAAGAAGTAGGGCCTATGCTAAAAGCAATCATTACGAATTTTGTAAAAAATCATGATATAAACATTGATTTAGTTTTATATGAGAGGGAGATTAAAAAATATTATGAATAAAGAAAGAGTATTAAATTGTGTTCGTACCAACAAAAATAAAGAAAGTCTAATTGATCTAAAAGAATTAATGGATTGTGAAACCTTCTTTATTTTAGCCAATCAAGAAGACCTTTCTGAATTTTACAAAGCCTATGAATTAACAAAAGACCAAAACAAAACAATTTATTACGGCATGGAAGTGCAATTAGAAGAAAAAGAAACCCTCCATTTAATTCTCATCGCCAAAAACAATCAAGGTTTAAAAGAATTATCTAAGCTTCTTTCTCTAGAAAAGAAAAACATCAAAACCCTAGAAAAATATTCAAATATCATAACAATATTGACAAATGAAAACCCCACATCCATCAAGCCTTTTTATGATTTTCTAGGCATTTTAAATACAACGCCAAAAGAGCAACTTTTAAAAAATTTAAACCTTGCAAGAAAACAAAACAAAAAAGTTCTACTATTAAATGAAGTTCGTTACTTAAAAAAAGAAGACAAAGTAGCATGGGCAATCTTAATGAATCAAAAAATTGAACACTTAAAAGACTTCCACTTTAAAACTCTTGAAGAACTTAATGAAGACTTTTCTTACTTAGATGAAAAAACCAAAAAAGAGCTTTTATTTGAAAACGCAGACCATTTAAAAGAACAGATTGAAAAAATAACTCTTGAAGATTTAGAAAATCCAAAAATAGAAGGAGCTCGTGAAAAACTAACAAAATTAATTCAAGAAAAAGCTCAAGAAAAATTTGGTGAAAATGTACCCTTAGAAATCGAAAATAGAATCAACCTTGAACTCAATAGTATTCTAACCCATCACTATGAAAGCACTTATTTAATATGGTCAGAAATAATGAAAAGTGAAAAAAGTAAAATTTCTTGTTCTAGGGGAGCAGTGGCCTCCTCATTGATTGCCTACTTGCTAAACATAACGGAGTTTAATCCCATAGAAGAAAATTTAGCTCCCGAAATCTTTTACAGTAGACAGTTTGATAAAAAGCCAGACATTTTTATTAACTTTGCCTTTAATAAAGAAGAAATTCTAAAACCTTTACAAGAAAATTATGACATTTATTATCTTAGGACCGAAAAAGCCTATTATCCTAAAGAAGCTTTAAAAAAAGTAGAAGATTACGCAATAAAATATTCTTTGACTTTAAATCAAGAAGAAAAAGAAAAACTCGCATCTAAAATCGTAGGAGTAAAAATGGCCGATGGCATCTATGCAGGAACAAATTATCTCCTTCCCAAAAATGTCATACCATGCTTTCTTCCTTTTAAAACTTTGGATAATAAAAAAATCATTCAAATACCAAGAGAAAATTTAAAACTTATAAGCTTTGGAATACTAGAGCATTCCATGATGACTCTATTAAAAGAAATTCAAAAAAATAGGAAGGAAGACCTCTTTGATTTAATTATAGACAATCGAACCCTTTCGTTATTTAATAGTCCAAAAAGCTTAAATGTAACAGAAGAAGAAATAGACTATCCCTTGGGCACATTAGGACTAGACGATTTTATCTGTATGCCTTTTTTAGAAATCAAGAAAGGCACGATAAAAATAAGCTCAAAAGAAGATTTAATGAAAATTTATGGTCTTTTTCATGGCACAGGAACTTGGTATGACAACGCGAAAGACTTGCTTGAAAAAGGGTGTTGTCGCTTAAAAGATACCATATCTTCCAGAGAAGATTTACTAGATGTGTTATTAAATTATCATTTCATTAGAGCTAAAGCCTTAGAAATCATGGAATGCATCAGCTTTGGCAAATTAAAAGAAGAAACATGGCAAGAATACAAACAATTAATGCATGAAAAAAAGATGCCTGAATGGCTAATTGAATCGATTGGAAAAATAAAATATCTTTTTCCAAGAGGGCACATACTTTCTTATATTTCTAATATTTTGAGACTAGCTAAAGTAAAATTAGACTACCCTAATAGTTTTTATCAAGCCTACTTTAATTTGAATGCGTTAGAGGATAAGAAAACCATAGAAGAATTAAAAGAAGCAATAACAAAAGAACCTCAAATAGAAGAGAAAAATAAATTAAGAATCCTATTAGAAAGTAAAATAAGGAAAAAACATGAAAGTTAAAATCATTAAAGGGTCGCATCAAATTGGTGGCTGTATTACAGAAATAAAAACAGAAAAAGCAAAAATCATCATTGACTTTGGCAAAGACTTAGACGAAGAAAAAAACGTTGAAATAAAAGGTTTAACCAAAGGACCCCCCACTTACGATGCGGTTTTCATCACCCACAGTCATAAAGACCATATTGGGCTCATCGACACCATTTTAGAAAGCATTCCAATTTATGTCGAACCGGTCTCTGAAAAAATCAATCATCTCTTAAACGAATTTACAAACCCCCAAAAAATAAAAAAACAAACCCTTCCTTTTAATTATAAAGAATCTATAAAAATAAAGGACCTTACCATTACGCCCTATTTAGTAGACCATTCTTCATATAACGCCTCTATGTTTTTAATTGAATCCAAAGGTAAAAAAATTCTTCACACAGGAGATTTCCGAAATCATGGAAAGAAAGGACCTCTTTTTTTAAAAACAATTAAAGAAATCGGCGCTGTAGATTTAATGATCACCGAAGGAACCACTTTAGGAAGAAAAAGCGAAAAGGTAATGACAGAAGACGAATTAAGTCATAAAGCAACAGAAATCTTTAAAAAATACGATCAAATCTTCATCTTACAAGCCTCCACTAACATCGACCGAATCACTTCATTTTACAAAGCTTCATTAAAAACAGGAAAAAATTTTATTGAAGACTTATTCACCGCAACCGTTACGACTAACATCAAGAATAAAAAGATTCCTAATCCAAACGCTTTTAAAAATGTTTATGTTTGGCTTCCTACCAAATATTTACATAAAGACCATCAATTCAAAGAAACTTACTTAAGACCATTAAAAAAATACTGTAATAAAAGGGCTTACGAAAAGAACAAATACACACTGATGGTCAAAACCTCGATGATAGAAGACATTAAAAAATTATACGAAAAAAATAGAATAACCAACGCTTGTCTTATTTACTCAATGTGGGGAGGCTATGAGGAAAAAGAAGAAATAAAAAACTTTATAAAAGGAATCAAAAAATATGGAATACATGATAAAATAGATTTACACACATCAGGTCATGCGAGTAGAAAGACCATAGAAATATTAAATAAACTAAAAGCTAAAAAAATAATTCCTATTCATACGACAAACGCTCAAGAATTAAAAGCAATCTTGAACAACGTTTATTTAATAAAAGATGAAGAAGAAATAGAGGTATAAAATGGAATTACAAGAATTATTAAAAGTGCTATCACAAGATGAAGAATTACTAATAAGATATCGAAATAAAAATAGAAAAGTATATTATTTAGGTCAAAAACTTTTGGACATCAATTTAAATAAGAACGAAGTGACTTTACCTGAAACCTTAAAATTAAGTGGGAAAGAATATAAGAATAAAAAATATCAAGAGTATTTAAATCAAATAAAAACATTGAGTCAATTTAATACAGTTTTTGAAGTGGGTGCTGAAAAAGTTACCTTTGAATTTACCAATGCCCATATCATAAATTTTAAAAATAAATTAGAAGAATTAAAAGACGATATAAATGATGATTTAACACAAAACTTAAAAGAATATGAAAAAAGGACTCTTAAACTAAAAAATAGAAATACAATTGAAAAAGTAATAGAAATTCAACAAGAGCTATTTAAGGTTACAATTGGCAAAGCACCTTTTAAAAAACCAGACTTTGATATTAAATTTTTATTAAAATATGAAAAAGTAGACAAAGAAGTTTTTAATAAAGTAATGGGCAAATTGAAAGAATTAATTCGAAATTATAATTTAGAATTTGTAGGTAATAAAGAAGAAAAAATGTTTCAACAATACATGATGAAAGAAAAATACGAAGAAATTTTAAAAAAGAAAGTGATGCCTTTAGAAGTAGAAATCGTTTTTTATCCTTATTTAGGACTAAAAAATCAATTAATGCCTGTTTTTGAAAAAAAATTTAAACAAAAAACAATAAATAAAGATACCAGTTTTAGTGGAAGAATTGATAATGTTTATTTAGAAGATTCTAAAAAAATAACCTTTGTTGAAATAAAAGTTGATGATAAAGTCATAGCTATTGAAAAAAATGGAGTATTAAAACATTTACATGATATGCGTCTATTCTATGAAAATAAAAGAGCTTTAAATAAAACATTTGATGAATTAGAAGACGGGTATAAAATTAAAACAAATAATCCAAACAACGGTTTTCAAAGAGAAAGTTTTAATTATAATATAATCTGTGGTTATACGAGTGATGAAATAAAAGAAAAGAGTATATGTTTAATCAAAGAAGACGTTAGAAAATATAAAAAAGAAGTCATAGAACCTTATAAAGAAATAAGCAAATGGATTAAAACAAAACTGTTATTTGTCAAAATAATCAAAGATGAAGAGGGCAAAATTCGAACGGTAGAAACCTCAGAAAAATCCGATTATACTGAAATTTTAGAAATAAATTAAATTTATTGTAAAAAAAGTAAAAAAGATTAGCATATTTAATAAATATGTAGTATCATATAAACATATATGTATTAAGGCGGGATGGTATGAAAAGGAAATCTATCTTTTTAATAAGCTTAATGTTTCTAACATTAATGAGTATATATGGTGTAAGTGGAACCATGGCTAAATACGTTTCATCAGTTGATATCAGTGATGAAGCAAGAGTTGCAAAATGGGACATAGGCATAACAAGAGAAATTGACTTATTTCGTGATTCTTATTTTAATGAACAGGGAGCTAAAATGGTAGAATCTGGGAACTTAGATGCAATTGTTGCGCCTGGAACAGAGGGAGAATACACCTTTACCATTACAGGTATTCCCGAAACCAATTACACTTTAAGAATTGAAGTATTAGAAGCATTAGATACCGTAGGAAGAATGACTTACAGTTTAGATGGAATCTATAACAACTTAGACATCAAAACTTTGAAATTTTTCTTAGAAAATTTATTGAGAGAAGAAGACGTTTATCCCGCAAATAAACCTTTAAAAGTCAATCAACATACCATAAGTTGGAAATGGAACTTTTATGAAGATGATGAAATGGATAGAACAGACACTTCTTTAGGAGAAAGTGCTATTTCTAATCATGAATCTGAAAACTATAACGATCAACCAATAGTTAAATTAAAAATAAAAGTGATTGCTGAGCAATCAACCAAAGAAGCAAATGTAAATTTAAATTAGTTTTTTTGAACGGAGAATAAAAATGGATTGGCTAGAAATAAAAGAGTTTTTAAAAGACACTTTAAAAATTGTTATTTTTGTCGTGGTAATCTTATTTATCATACAATATGTTTTTTCAGTAACAAAAGTCGTAGGAAATTCGATGCATCCTACTTTAAAAGATGAAGAATTGTTTATATTAAGTAAATTTAATTATCGTTTTACAGATGTAAAAAGGGGAGATATTATTTCATTAAAATATGCAAATACAAAGTATTTAATAAAAAGAGTAATAGGTCTTCCAGGAGAAAATGTGTATATTAAAGACAGCACACTTTTTATAAATAATGAAAAATTTGAAGAATCCTACATTAGTAAAGAATTAGAATACGATGATTTTTATTTAAAAGATTTAGGATACGATAAAATCCCCGAAGGAATGTATTTAGTTTTAGGAGATAATCGCGTTGATTCTTTAGACAGTAGAGAAATAGGGTTAATTTCAAAAAAAGATATTATTGGAAAAATTGCCATTCGCTTTTGGCCATTAAATCGTTTTAAATTTATATAACTATTGAAATGTTCAATAGTTTTTTTTTACAAATCTTTACATAAAAAAGAACTCAAAGTATGAAGAAGAGAAGCATTTTAGCTAAAAAAATAGCTGTTTTTATCCTCGTATAATCAATCTTATAGAAATTATTAATCTATTTGATTGATTCTTTCTA
>CAOKAG010000015.1 GCA_948466395.1 uncultured Mycoplasmatota bacterium | reverse complement strand
ACTATATTTTTTATCAAAGAAAAAGACTATTGAACTTATTTGTCAACAGTCTGAGAAGAAAATAGAATTTCTTCTTTTTTTGTGATAAAATATGAAAAATGGAGTGAGTCTTATGCTACATTTAAATAAATGGGAACCAGTTCTTTATTTCGATCATCATTCTTTAGAAGAACAGTTGGAATTATTAAAGAAAAAAGAAACTCTTAATCCGAAAGAACAAATACAGATGCGTTTTTTAGAATATGGAATACTAGGAGAGAAAAGTGTTTTGTATGAGCTTCAAAATAGTCATATAGGGATGTATATTTTACATGATTTAAAAATTAAATATAAAGAGTTTGAAGCACAAATTGATTTTTTAGTTATGACTGAAAAAAGTGTTTATGTCATCGAGTGTAAAAATTTATATGGAAATATAGTTGTGAATTCACGTGGAGATTTTATAAGAGAAATTGAAATAAATGGAAAAAAAGAAAAAGTCGGAATTTATAGCCCTCTTACGCAAGTAGAAAGGCATGTAGAATTATTAAAGAAAATAACTTATGATAAATACAATAAATTGGAAAAATTATTGTATAGTAAACAATTAGACTCGTTATTTGAATCTATTGTTGTGTTAGCTAATGAAAAAACACTTTTAAATGATTATTATGCACCAAAAGAGATAAAGAAAAAAATACTAAGAAAAGATGGACTTGTACAATATATTAAGAAATTTGAAAGTCAAAAAGAACATTTGTATAAAGAAAAATATATTAAAAACTATTGTGATGGACTTTTAAAATATCAAGTAGGTTCTGAAAATAAATTAGGTGAGGAAATAATTTCTAAGGAGGATTTGAGAAAAAGTTTAAAAGAATATCGTTTAAAGAAATCGAGAGAAGAAAATTTAAAGCCTTATATGGTTTTTAGTGATAAAACATTAGAGGATTTAGTTGTTAAAAGACCTAAAACTTTAGATGACCTTTTAAAGGTTGAAGGTTTTGGAACGTTCAAAGCGAATAAATATGGCGAAGATATTCTTTCTATTTTTGAGAGAAAATAAGGAGGATTTAAATGAATATAAAATTGGTGGAACCGACAATACAATTAAAAGAAAAAGCTTTAGAGTATCGAAAAGAACATTTTGATTTTCATGAGTATGTGATTAATGGAAGTGAAATGTTTGATAAAATGGATACTTATGAAGAATGGCTTAGTAGAATTACTCGTAATAAAAACTTAGATACAGTTGATTCTAATTGGGTGGTTACGGATACCTTTTTTGCTGTTCGAGAAAGTGATGAGAAGATTATTGGTATTATTGATTTTCGTCATGAATTAAATGATTTTTTAAAACCATTTGGAAACAAGTTATAGTGTAAGGCCAAGTGAAAGAAGAAAAGGGTATGCAACAGAAATGTTGAGATTATTACTTCTTCATGCTAAAAAATATGGTTATAAAGAAATTTATTTATCTGTTGAAAAAGAAAATAAGCCTTCTCATCAAACAATTTTAAAAAATGGAGGAACGTTAGAAAAAACTTTTATGTTTGAAGGAGAAGAAATTTATCGTTATAAAGTCGAGTTATAATTTGTTAAAAAATGTCGGCAATTTATTGATAAACTTTCATTTTAGTGCTATAATTTAGGTAGTTTTGTGAAAGGAGGGATTGTATGACAAAAGTTGAGGTTAATGGTAACTTAGAAAAGGCTATGAAAACATGGAAAGTAAAAGTAGCGAGAAGTGGTGTCCCTTCTGAACTTAAGAAAAAGAAACATTATGAGAAACCTGGAGTAAAAAGAAGAGAAGCTAAAAAAGAAATGATCAGAAATGCTAGAAAGCATAGAAGTTATTAAAAGGTGATAATCGTGTTTAAGCAAATTGAAGAAGATTTAAAATCCGCTATGAAAAATCAAGAGAAATTAGTTTTGTCTGTTCTGAGAATGGTAAAAAGTGCTCTACAATTAGAGAAAATTAACAAAAAAGAAGATTTAACGGATGAGGAAGTTCTTGCTGTTATTAAAAAGCAAATAAAAATGCGTCGAGATTCTATTGGCGAATTTGAAAAATTTGATAAAAAAGAAGAAATTGAACTCTTAAATCAAGAAATTGAAATTTTAAATCAATATTTACCTGAAGCTTTAAGTGAAGAAGAACTTGATCAAAAAATAGAGGAAGTTTTCAATGAAATTCAACCTTCAGGAATGAAAGATATGGGAGCCATTATGAAGGCTTTACAACCTATTGCTTCACAAGTTGATATGAGTGAAGTTTCAAAAAAAGTAAAAATGAGACTTACAAACATCTAATTTTAGATGTTTTTTCTTTTGCTAAAACATATAGTTATATAGGTGATTCTATGCATCTCTATAAAACCATGAAAAATTTTTTGATTGATAATGATTATTATGTGGATTTTTATAAAAATTGTATACACGTTTTTGGTTATATTGATATTGTGAAATTAACTAGTGAAGAGATTATCTTACAAATGCCTTCGTTTTCTTTAAATTTAAGTGGAAATCATTTTGTTGTAAAAGCTTTAGAAAAAAAAGAAATCTTAATTGAAGGCGACGTTTTAACTGTGGGGTTTGTCCGATGAAACACTATATCTATATTCGAACGAAAGTGGTAAATAAAAACAAAGTTTTAATGAAATTTTATAAAAATAGAATTAACGTTTACGATGTTCAAGAACGAGATGCTTATTTGTATTTAAAGATTGATATTCAAGATTTTAAAAAAGTAAAGAAAACGATTGTTACTTCTAAATTTTATTATATTGATGATAGTGGTCTTTTTCATTTAAAACGTGTCTTAACGCCTTTAAAGGTTCTTAGTGTTCTTTTCTTTTTATTGTTGGTTAATTTTTTTAGTCAAGTGGTGGTGAGTGTCAATGTTATTCATGAAAATAAAGAAATCCGTAATTTAGTGGCTAAGGAATTAGAAGAAAAAGGAATTAAAAGTTTTAGTTTAAGAAAGAATTATGAGGCGTTGAATGCGATTAAAAAAGACGTTTTAAATCAATACAAAGATCAGTTGGAATGGTTAGAAATAGAAAGTGTTGGCATGAAGTATATAGTGCGCATTGAAGAAAGAATTATTAATCAACCTATCGAACCTAAGGGGTTTTGTCATATTGTGGCTTCTAAAAGTGGAATGGTGGATCAGGTTAAAGTGAGCCATGGAGAGGCGTTGGTTCAAAAAGGAAAATATGTGGAGGCAGGCGACGTTTTAATTAGTGGAGAAATTAAATTTAATAAAGAAGTGAAGAATAATGTTTGTGCAGAAGGAGAAGTTTTAGCTGAAGTTTGGTATCAAACGAGTGTTAGTTTACCAGTTCATTATCAAGAAAAAGAAAAGACGGGTAAAAAAAGATACAACTTAGGTGTGGGGATGAAAAGTGGTAATTATAAAATATTTAAAAGTCGTCTTCAAAATTATGTAACAGAAGAAAAAGAGTGGTTTCGTTTTTTTGATTTTTCTTTTATTAAAATGACTGAATATGAAGTTTTAACTCATGAACGTGAATTGACACTTGAAGAGGGGGTAGCCTTAGCTTTAGAAAAGGCGGATTTAAATGTACAAATGAAATTAAAAGAAAATGAAAAGATTATTACAAGAAAAGTTTTGAAAAAAAGTATAAATAATAGTACAATAGATGTAGAAATATTTTATTCCGTTTTAGAAAACATTGGAAAAGGGGAGGAGTATTTCGTAACAGAAGAAGAGGGATAGTTATGATTGTAGATACTCTTAGTGATGCTATAAAAAACGTTTGGCCGATGTTGGTTATCTTTTTGGTCGTTCTTATTGCGATACGTGTTTCTTATATACGTATTAATCATGAAAGGTTTGTGTTTTATAAAGAGTTTTGGAATTTAATTTTTGTTGTTTATGCGTTACTGCTTTTCCAACTTTTAACGAGCACAGAAATGAATACCACGAGTGGACTTAATTTGGTGCCTTTTACTGAAATTTTTCGTTATAAAATCGGAAGTAAATTGTTTATGTTTAATGTTGTGGGAAATATTTTAATTTTTGTTCCTTTTGGTTATTTTGTTTCAAGTTATGTTAAAGCAACTAAGATTTCTCACATTTTATTCATTAGTTGTATTACGAGTTTGACAGTAGAACTGGTACAACTTCAAATTGGAAGATCTTTAGACATTGATGATGTATTACTAAATGTAGTCGGAAGTGTGCTGGGTTTTATGCTTTTTATAGGCTTAAGTGCGATTAAAAAACATTTACCTCGTTTTTTACAAAGTGATCTTTTTTATAATGTAATTTGTGTGGTATTATTTCTTCTTTTTGCAATTTATTTTGCACAATTGATTGGTTTAAGGTGGTTTAATTGGCTATAGAAATAGAAAATCTTTATGGTTACGATCAGGATTATGGTTATTTAAATAAAGTTATTGATCTTGCATTAAAAATGGAAAACGTTGTGGATGCGGTATTTTCAATTATTTTTGTCGATGAAAAAAAGATTCAAGACATAAATCGTGAATACCGAGGGTTCGATAGAATAACAGATGTTATTTCTTTTGCTTTTGAAGATGCTTTGGATGTTTCTTATGACTTTCGTTTTTTAGGAGACATTTATATTTGTATTCCTAGGATGAAAGAGCAAGCTTTAGAGTATGGTCACTCGGAGAAAAGAGAGTTATCGTTTTTAGTGGTTCATGGTCTTTTACATTTACTGGGGTATGATCATCAAACTGAAGAAGAGGAAAAAGAAATGTTTTCAAAACAGGAGGTAATTTTAAATGCAGCAGATATCAAGAGAGAAGCTTAAAGAAAAGGGAATTAAGCGTATTTTTAGAAGTATAAAATGTTCTTTAGATGGTCTTTATTATGCTTATCGTTATGAGCAAAGTTTATGGCTTCATGGTCTTCTTTCTATTTTTACTATTATTTTGGGTCTTTTTTTTAAAATTAAATTAAGTGAATGGGCCATTTTATTTATTGCTTTAGGGTCTATTTTAAGTTTGGAACTTTTAAATACGGCGATTGAAGCCAATGTGGATTTGGTAACGTTAGAACATAACCGTCTTGCTAAAATAGCTAAGGATTGTGGGAGTGCGGCAAGTTTTGTCATGTCTATTGTGGCCTTTATTATTTGTTTAATGGTCTTTGAACCCTATTTTGTGAAATTTTTAGGAAGATAAAGAGGTGTTTTATGCGAAGTGGATTTGTTAGTTTGATTGGAAGACCGAATGTTGGTAAATCAACCCTTTTAAATGCGTTAATTGATGAACATGTGGCGATTATTTCCGATAAAGCTGGGACGACTAGAAACATCATTCAAGGTATATATAACGAAGAAGGTCTTCAAATTGTTTTTGTGGATACACCAGGTATTCATAAGCCAAAAAGTAAATTAGGAAAAATTTTAAATAAGCAAAGTTATTCTTTAATGCAAGAAGTGGATGCGGTTTTATTTGTTGTTGATGCCTCTTCTTCTTTTGGACCCACTGATCAAAGTATTTTAAATGCGCTTAAAAATACTACGTCGCCTGTCCTTTTAATTTTAAATAAAATTGATAAAATTGAAGATCAAGCTTTAATAAAAGTTATTGATGAGTATAAAGATTTGTTTCCTTTTGCGGATATTGTGCCTGTTAGTGGGCTAAAAAAAGATAATTTAAAAGTTTTAGTGAAAGTGATTAAAAAATATTTAAGAGATGATGTAAAATATTTTGATGAGGAACTTTATACAAGTAGTAGTGTTTCTTTTATGATTAGTGAATTTGTAAGAGAGAAGATTCTTAATTCTACCATTGAAGAAGTGCCCCATAGTGTGACTTGTCTGACAACAAAATTTGAAGAACTTGAAACGATCGTTAATGTAATGGTCGATATTATTGTTGATCGCGATTCGATTAAAAAAATTGTGATTGGTAAAAAAGGAGAGCGTCTTAAAAACGTTGGTATTGAAGCCCGAAAAAACATTGAGAACTTATTAGGGAAAAAGGTTTATTTGGAACTTTATGTTAAAACAATAAAAAAATGGAAGGAAAAAGAAAAACTGCTTCATGAACTTGGTTTTAACGAGTTTGAATAAAAATTTTAAAACTTGCTCATTATATATTTAGAGATAAGAAATGAGGCAAGATTTATGAATCAAAAAGAATTATGGAAAGTTTTTAAAAAGACAGGAAAAGTTGAAGATTATTTAGCTTATGTGAGAGTGAAGTGTGAAGACAGTGATCAAGAAAATTGAAGGTATAATTGTTAATGAGACGCCTTATGGGGAGACGTCAAAAGTGCTACAAATTTTTACCAGAGAATTGGGAATCATAAGTGTAATGGGTAAGGGTGTAAAATCCATGAAGAGTCGTTTGCGTCCTTTTACCATAAAATTTACTTATGGTTTTTTTTATCTTTATTATAAAGAGGATAAATTGTCCATTCTTAAGGAAGTGGATTTAATTAATCCTTTTAAAACTATTAAAAGTGATATTCTTACGATTAGTTATCTTAGCTATCTTAGTGAATTAAGTACTCAAGTGTATAAACATTCAATGAATCCGTTGGTTTATGATTTATTTATTAAAGTTTTAAATAAAATGGAACAGGGAATGAATCCTTTAATTTTAACGAATATTTTAGAAATCAAGTATTTGGATTTTTTAGGTGTTCAACTTTATTTAGAAGGCTGTGTTTTGTGTGGGAGTAAAAATAATATTGTTACTCTTGATGCAGATAGTGGAGGCTATGTTTGTAAAACCTGTTATCGTAATCAAATCATTGTTAGCCAAAGAACGATTAAACTAATCCGCCTTTATAATTATGTTGATCTTTTATCTATTAGTAAAATTAATATCAATGAGGAAGTCGCTAGAGAAATCAATTTTTTTCTTAATCGTTATTATGAGAAATATACAGGACTTTATTTGCAAAGTAAGCAGTTTTTGAATCAAATGCTTAAAATTCAAAATTAGATAATTCTTGTAACTCATACAAAATTAATATATAATAGATATAAGAATAAACGAGGTGGCTTATGAAAAAAAAAGATGGTTTTATTGCAATTTCATTGATTTATTCTTTCTTTTTAGTTTTTTTAGCGCTTTTATTATCGATTGCTATGGATTATTCAGAAAATCGTATTTTATTAAATGATGTCAAAAAAGAAACCCAACGTTATTTAGATACTTTAGGAGAATTTAATCCCATTTTTATTGAAAATCGAACTTATACGGTAGGTGAGTCCATTTCTTATGCTTATGAGACTTGGCAAGTTCTTGAAAATACAGATCAAGAAGTAAAACTTATTTTAAGTCGTATTTTAAGTGTGAATGAAATTAAAACCGCTTTTGCAAAGATAAAAGAAGAGTCTGCTAATAAAAACATCCCAGACGTTGCCTTAAACTCTCTTAATGGAATGATTCAAATGTGTTTGGATTTTAATGAAACCTTTACTTCTTTTAAGTCTTCTTATTGTGGTTATGCAAGTTCTACAAATTATCGTTATTATAATTATGGAAATAGTGTTGTTAAAAACGTTTTAAATTCTTGGTATAATGATAATTCTACATTAAAAAAGGCAGAAAGAGTGGGCTATTTAAAATTATTAAATTTTGGAGATGATTTAAAAGATTTTTCTGGTAGAAACAATGTTTATGAGTTGTTTATACGCTTACCATTAGTGAGTGAAGCTAGTGCGATTCAGTCTCTTTCAGGAGAAAAAAATATTTGGTATGTGGAAGGAGAAAATTCTAATAATTTAAGTTATATTAAAAATGGAAGTGATCGTGATTTGGCTACCAATAAAAAAGGAATACGTCCTGTCATTGTTATTAAAAAAGTTTTAGATTAAGTTATTTTATTTAATAGGTAAATAGCTAAATAGCTAAGGGTTAAGGCTAAACTGTATTTTAATAAAGGCAACGTTTCTAAAATAGGTGTAGGAATTAAAACAAGGATGCTTCCTAAAACCATTCCTAAGATAAGATTCATAAAGGCATTAGGAGCTTTTTTTAAAAAATGGTGAGAGACTTTGCTTCCAAAGTAGAAGCCTAGAAGGTCTCCGATAAAATAGAAAAACAAAGGAATAATGAAATGAAGCGTTTTAAAACTTAAGTGAGCTAAGAATGATTTGTATAAATAATAAGGTCCTAGAATCATCATGATTAATGAGCCAGAAATACCTGGAATGATGGTAAAAAAACCATCAATTGCCCCGCTTAAGAGAAAGAAAATTAAAAAAATAAAATTTAATTTTGGAAATTCTGTGATGACTTTTGAAGATTCTATAGGGATAAAGTTTAAAGAAAAGATAATGATTAGTCCAAGAAGAAAAAAATTTTTTTGAAGTTTAATTTTGTTTTCTTTAATTAAATAAGGGACTTGAAATAAAACCAATCCACTGAAAAAAATAAGGGTTTCACTAGGAATAAAATAAAATAATAATTCAATGATTCTAGAAAACGTGATGGCTCCAAGAAAAATTCCTAAAATTACCGAAAGTAGGATGAGTTTATTTTTTTTGTCTTTAAAATTAGTAATGACTTCTGTTAAGTATTCAAATTTTTTCATTAAAACTAGAACCGTGCCACCACTGATTCCTGGGATAAGACTTACAACTCCAATTAAAAAACCTGTAAAGAAATTCATATTTTTCACCAATTCATTTTATGTAGAATTGTGCATTTTTAGAAGTTGTGTTATTATAATTATAAGAAGGAGGTCATTATTATGCCAATAGGGTTATGGGTTGTTCTTGGAATTCTTGTCATTGTTATTCTTTTTGTTATTACGAGTTATAATAGTTTAGTTGTTTTAAGAAATCGTGTAAGAGATCAATGGGCACAAATTGATGTTCAATTAAAAAGAAGATTTGATTTGATCCCGAATTTAGTTGAAACCGTTAAAGGGTATGCAAAACATGAAAGTGAAACGTTAGAAAATGTGATAAAAGCTAGGAATACATTTTTAAGCGCTACAACACCAGATGCTGAAATGGAAGCGGATGGAGAATTAACAAAAGCTATAACGAAGTTATTTGCTTTAACGGAAAGTTATCCTGAATTAAAAGCTAATACAAATTTTATGGAGTTGCAAACAGAACTTAGACAAACAGAAGAAAAAATTGCTAGTAGTCGTCAGTTTTATAATGATACGGTTTTAACTTATAATAATAAAATTGAAGTTATTCCAACTAATATTATTGCATCTTTATTTAACTTTAAAAGGGAAGCTTTCTTTCAAGCTCAAGAAAAAGAAAGAGAAAATGTTCAAGTTAAATTTTAAGCTTCGGCTTAAAATTTTCTTTTTAAGGAGTGAATTATGAAAAAAATAGGGATACTTATTGTTAGTTTTGTTTTATGGATACCTTGTATTTGTAAAGCTAGCCAAGTGGACTACAAAATTGAACATTTTTATGTGGATGCGACGATTTTAAGCGACGGTGATCTTTTAGTTAAAGAACTCATTGTTTTGGATGGTAAGTTTAATGGCTATATTCGAGAATTGGCTTATAAAAATCCACGCTTAGATGGAAAGGATTTTTCTAATCATGTTCTATATAATGCTCATGATATTGAAGAAATTGAATTGGCAGCTAAAAAAGTAGGGAATGTTACATTTGATACACTTTATGATACCGATTTTGATGTTTTAAAAAATTATTCTGGTTCTTCTCATCGTTATGAAAAAAGAAATTTAGATGAAAAAAATGGTTACAGTTATAAAATGTATTATGCTGCTAATAAAGAAAGCGTGGCGTTTCGTTTAACCTATAAAGTAAAAGATGTTATTGTGATGCATGAGGATGTTTCGGAACTTTATTGGACCTTTATAGGGGAGGGCTTTTTGGATACCATTCATGATTTGAAAATAAAGGTTGCTTTGCCTTATGAAGATACCAGTGATTTATTTAGAGTATGGGCGCATGGGGATGTGGCTGGAGAAGTTCAAAAAGAAGGGCATCAAACGATTGTCGCCTCCATGGATTCACTCGATAAAAAAAGTGCGGTGGATTTAAGAGCGACTTTTAGTTCTTCAGTGCTTGATTCTTCACAAGTTGTTAAAAAGAGTTATCAAAAGGCCTTTGATGAAATTATTAAAGTAGAAATGGAAAGAGCAGAGGAAGCCAATCGTTTTCGTGCTCATATTAAATTTGTCTATCATTTTGTCAAGTTTTCGAGTCTTGCCTATGTTGTTCTTCTCATTTTAGTTTGGATTTATGTTTTTTTGAAATACGATAAGGAATATAAGAGTCTTTTTAATCTTTCCTATAATCGTGAATTTATTGATGATTATAATGTTGAGGTAGTGGATTATTTAATGAATAAATCGATTACTTCTAATGCCCTTAGTGCTTCTATTTTAAATTTAGTCTATAAAAAAGTGATTAAGTTTGAAGCTATGGAAAGTCCAAAAAAGAACAAGGATTATGTTTTTACTTTGATTGGTGACACTTCTCACTTAAATGATACTGAAAAATATTTGGTGGAGTTTTTATTTAATAAAGTGGGAAATCAGACCACTTTTACGACGATTGAATTACAGGCTTATGCTAAAGGAGAAAAAACAATGGATGCGTTTTGCTTAAGTTATACCACTTGGAAGAATAAAGTAAAAGCCGATGGCAAACGAGAAGGCTTTTTTGAGAACGCTCTTGCACCTAAAATAATAGGCATCGTGTTTTTATTTCTAAGTATATTAATTATTATTTTTGCGTTTGCAAATGTAGTTGTTTCTGTTTATCCTTTTATTAGTTTATTTTTTGGTTTTGTCTTTTTTGTTTACACTCTTGTGTTTACTAAAAAAACAAAAAAAGGTATTGAACATTATCGAAAATGGAAAGCTTTTAAAAAGTTTTTAGAAGATTTTGGAACATTTAGTACTAAGGAATTACCAGAGTTCATTTTATGGGAGAGGTATATGGTCTATGCAACAGTGTTTGGTATTGCACAAAAAGTTTCTAAAGTTATGAATGTTAAAATGCAAGAATTGAATTCTGATGGACATTTGGGAGATCTTTCCCTGTCCTATTACGATTTTTATATGTTTCGTTCCATTAATGATATTGTTCACACCACGATGAATGCTAATACTACTGCTATTACAGCAGCACGCGTTCAATCTAAAAGTTCTTCAGGATCTGGATTTGGAGGAGGATTCTCTTCAGGATCTGGATTTGGTGGCGGTGGCGGTGGTGGCCATGGTTTTTGATGTTCATTCAAATGGTGATTATTGAAAAGAAGAAAAAGTGATCAACGTCCTTTTCTTTTTTTTATGAAATTAGCACTCATATATTGACAAGTGCTAAGCATACTATTATAATGGTATTAGCATTTATTTGAAAAGAGTGCTAAGTTCGAGGTGATCGTATGGGAGAAAGGCAAGAGAATATTTTAAAAGCTATTGTTGAAGCTTATATTAAAACAGCCAAACCGATTGGTTCTAAATCTTTATGCAAACGCTTTAAATGTTCTAGTGCTACGATTCGTAATGAAATGGGTGAGTTAGAAAATTTAGGATTACTAGAAAAAAATCATATTTCTTCTGGGAGAGTGCCAAGTGAAAAAGGTTATAAATATTATGTACAACATTTAATGAAACCGAAAGAATTAACTGGAGAAGATGTTTTAAAACTTCAAACGCTTTTTCATAATAAAGAATTGCAATTAAATGATTCTATTAATAAAACGGTGGAAATTATTAGTGAACTGACGAATTATACCAGTGTTATTTTAGGAAAAAGTTCAAAGGAAAATACATTACAAAAAGTAGAGATTATTCCACTAGGAGAAAGCAATAAAATTATTGCAATGGTTTGTACAGATAAAGGAATTATGAAAAATAAACAATTTTTTGTAGAAGATCCCAAAGAGATTGAAGAAGTGGTTAAAACCAGTGAAATTATTAATAAACTGCTCGTAGGAACTCCGATTGATGAAGTAAGTGAAAGATTGGAGTTTGAAATTAAACCTATTATAAGTAAACAAATAAAACAATATGAAGCCGTGTATCATATTTTTGCGGATGCCTTTCATGATTTTTTAAATCAAAGTCAAAATGTTTATTTTGGTGGAAAAACAAAAATTTTTAATGAGCCTGAGTATAATGATGCTGCGAGCATAAAAAAATTGGCCAGTAAGTTTGAGGATCAGGATTTAATTAAAAGAATTGAAGAATCTGAATCTTTAGAAGATATAAAAATTTACATAGGTAATGAAACTGAATTTGATCCAAACGTTACGATTATTAAAAGTAAATATAAACTTAATGGGGAGGAAGGAACTATTGCGATTATCGGACCGAAAAGAATGGAGTATGATCGAGTGGTAGGGCTTTTGTCGTACTTACAAAAAGAACTAAATGGTGAGGAGGAAAGTAAGTGAATGAAGCGATAAAAGAAGAACAAGTGAAAATAAAAGAGGTTAAGAAGCCTAAAAAGAATAAAACAAATCATGAAATAGAGAAATTAAAAGAAGAAAATAAAACTCTTCAAGAACGTGTTTTAAGATTAAATGCGGAGATGCAAAATATGAGTCGAAGGTATGAAGAGACGATTTCTAAACTTAGAAAATACGATGGAGAAGACTTTGCGAAAGAAATCTTGCCTGTTTTAGATAATTTTGAAAGAGCGATTAAATTAGACGATAATGATTTAACGGATGAACTTTCTAAATTCTTAAGTGGTTTTAAAATGATTTACACGAACTTTGTATCTTTATTAAATGCTAAAGAAGTAAAAGAAATTGAGTGTTTAGGAAAAGAATTTGATCCGAATTTTATGGAAGCGGTTTTAACGAGTAAAGAGGAAGGTATGCCTAAGAATCAAGTTATGGAAGTTTTACAAAAAGGCTATTTGTATAAAGATAAATTGCTTCGTGCCGCAATGGTAAGGGTAAGTGAATAATATGGATAAGAATTATTATATTGATAAAGAAACTTATGAAGTTTATGAAGAGGCTCCTTATACCTTTAATTGTGATAAAAAAATTGCTTATAGTGTTTCTGAATTGAATAAAAAAGGTTATAAAACAAAGGCGGCTTGTAGTGGGCATTATAAAGTAGAGTTTCAAGAAGAATTGAATGTTGATAAAAGCTTTTTGAGTGAATGTCAACAAAATCCTAGATGCATCATAAAAGAAGTTAGAGAAACGAGTTTTGATGTATGGACAGAGATTGATTATACTATTTTGTATGTTTTGTTTAAGGAAAGATATGATTTTTCAGAGTTACCCGAAAATTTTACTTTGGATGCTTATAATGAAATTTTTCCTAATACACGAATTCAAGCTTTTATTTCCTATTATGATGAGAGAGGAATAAGAAAATCAAAAGAAGAAATTGAACTTGAAATTGATAAAAATTGTGAAAGATTAAATGAATGGACAAAAAAATTGCCATTAAATAAAGGAAGGATGATTTAAATGAGTAAAATAATAGGAATTGATTTAGGTACAACCAATTCATGTATGGCCTATTTAGAAGGAGGAAAACCTGTTGTTATTGCCAATAAAGAAGGAAATAGAACGACTCCAAGTGTGGTGGCTTATAAACCAGATGGTGAAATATTAGTAGGAGATAATGCTAAGAGACAAGCTGTTACTAATAAAAATACTATTGCTTCTGCCAAAAGAAAAATGGGAACGAGTGAAAAGTTTGATATTGATGGCAAAGAATATACCCCTCAACAAATTAGTGCAAATGTTTTAGCTAAGTTAAAAGCCGATGCGGAGGCATTCTTAGGTGAGACAGTAACGAAAGCCGTTATAACGGTTCCAGCTTATTTTAATGATGCGGAACGTCAAGCAACCAAAGATGCTGGTAAAATTGCTGGTTTGGAAGTGGAACGTATTGTTAATGAACCGACTGCTGCTGCGCTTGCTTATGGTCTTGATAAACAAGATAAATTACAAACCATTTTAGTTTATGACTTAGGTGGAGGAACTTTTGATGTTTCAATATTAGAGTTAGGTGATGGTATTTTTGAAGTTAAAGCTACGAGTGGAAATAATCGTTTAGGTGGTGACGATTTTGATAATCGTGTGATTAATTATTTGGTAGAGGAATTTAAAAAAGAAAACAGTATTGATTTATCAAAAGATAAAATGGCAATGCAAAGACTTAAAGATGCTGCTGAAAAAGCGAAAAAGGATTTGTCTGGTATGAGTAGTACTCAAATTAGTTTACCTTTCATTAGCCAAAATGAGTCTGGACCTGTTCACTTAGAAGTGAATTTAACGAAAGCAAAATTTGAAGATTTATGTCGTGATTTATTTGATTCCACTTTAGAGCCTGTTCATAAAGCGCTTAAAGATGCAAAATTAGATAAAAATCAAATTGATCAAGTTATTTTAGTTGGTGGGTCAACTCGTATTCCCTATATTCAAGAACTTGTTAAGAAAGAACTTGGAAAAGAACCAAATAAAGGCGTTAACCCAGATGAAGTGGTGGCGATGGGTGCTGCAATTCAAGGTGGTGTGTTAACGGGTGAAGTTGAAGATTTAGTCTTGTTAGATGTGACACCATTATCGTTAGGAATTGAAACTTTAGGTGGTGTAATGACTGTCTTAATTCCAAGAAATACAACGATTCCAACAAGTAAAAGTCAAGTATTCTCAACGGCTGCTGATAATCAACCTGCTGTAGATGTTCATGTTCTACAAGGTGAAAGACAAATGGCAAGTGATAATAAAACTTTAGGTAATTTCCAACTTACGGATATTCCACCAGCACCAAGAGGGGTACCACAAATTGAAGTTAAATTTGATATTGATGCCAATGGTATTGTTAATGTCACCGCCAAAGATTTAGGAACCAATAAAGAACAAAAAATTACGATTCAATCTTCGACAGGTTTAACCGATGAAGAAATTGATAAAATGGTTAAAGAAGCGGAAGCAAATAAAGAAGCAGATGAAAAAAGAAAAGCAGAAGTAGAAATAAGAAATAATGCGGATTCTTTAGTGTTCCAAACTGAAAAAGCTTTAAAAGATTTAGGTGATAAAGTTTCTGAAACAGAAAAGAAAGAAGCTGAAAGTAAAATGGAGGCATTAAAAGAAGCATTAAAAGGGTCAGATTTAGAGGAAATTAAGAAGAAAACCGAAGAGTTAGAAAAAAATGCGATGGATTTAGCCACTAAGGTTTATCAACAAAGTGCTGCAACAAATGGTGAGACTTCCAATGATGCTACCGATTCAACGAAGAACAGTGATGTTGAAGAAGCAAGTTATGAAGAAAAATAGGTTAGGTTCTATACATTAGAACTTTTTCCTCTTTACAGAAAGGAATCGTATGAAAAGAAAAGAATATAACGATCGTTTAAAATGGCATGTACTCGATTTGTATGAAAATGAAGAAGCTTTTTATCAAGATTATCAAGATTTAGAAAATAAATTAGATCAATTTGATACGTTTAAAGGTCATGTTTTAGATTCAGCTTCTAAGTTGTATGAAGTTTTGAATTTTGATACTGAATTTGATAAAAAGTTAGAACAAATTTATATTTATGCACATATTCAAAATGATCAGGATACAACAGAGGTCAAGTATCAAACGCTTTATAAAAAAGCGTTTAAGCTTAATGAACGTTATAATGAAAAAACAGCTTATCTGGTGCCAGAAATTTTAAAAAAAGATTGGTCTTTTGTTTTAGATTATATTCATTGTTATCCCAAGTTAAAAGAATATGAACGTGTTTTAAAAGATATTTTTAAAATGAAACCGTATATTTTGGATGAAAAGCAAGAAAAATTGTTGTCTAGTTTTTCAGGCGTGATGTCATCAAGTGAAGAAGTCTTCTCCTATTTAACGGACGCTGATTTAAAATTTGGGAATATTAAAAACGAGCAAGGGGCAGTTGAAGAATTAACAGAAAAAAGTTATCGAAAGTTTATTGAGTCCCCAGATCGAAAAGTTCGAAAAAGTGCGTTTTTAAAATTATTTACGACGTATGGCTCTTTTAAAAATACTTATGCTGCTCTTTTATCAAGTGAAGTGGCTAAAAATAATAAGATAGCTAAAATTAGAGGGTATGAAAGCGCTTTGGCGTCTTCTTTAACACCTCATGCTATTCCTTTAGAAATTTATAAGAATTTAATTTCAACGGTTAGAAAAAATATTGCGCCTTTGTCTTATTTTTGGAAAATTAAGAAAAAGAATTTAGGTGTTTCTAAATTAGAACTTTTTGATACTTATGTGAGTAGTAATAAGATTCCATTAAAAAAGTATACAGAAGAAGAAGCAAAAGATTTAATTTTAAATTCTTTAGAGGTGTTAGGGGAGACGTATCTTAAAGACTTAAATAAAGCTTTTTCAGAAGGTTGGATTGATTATCCACCAAATGATGGGAAAAGAAATGGGGCTTATTGTACTGCTTGCTATACTGTTCATCCTTATGTTCTTCTTTCTTTTAATGGTTCTTTAAATAATGTTTCGACGCTAACCCATGAACTTGGGCATGCGATGCATTATTATTACGCTATGAAAAATCAAAGCTATCAAGATTACCGTTATTCTATTTTTGTTGCTGAGGTGGCCAGTCAAGTCAATCAAATTTTGCTTAGCAAATACCTTATTCAACAAACGAATGATCGAGAAGAAAAAAAATATTTAATTGATGATTTAATTATGGATTTTAAATCGACGATTTATCGCCAAACGATGTTTGCTGATTTTGAACTTCAAATTCATGAAATGGAACAAAGGGGAGACGTTTTAACGTATGAAGTATTATGTGACTTATATTATCAGTTAAATAAAGATTATTTTGGCAAAAATATTAAAATTAATGAAGAAATAAAATATGAGTGGGAAAGAATACCTCATTTCTATATGAAATTTTATGTTTATCAATACGCTACAGCCTATGCGGCAGCCATTAAAATTGCAATGGATCTATTAAATAAAAAAGAAGGGGCTTGTGAACGTTATTTAGAATTTTTAAGTTTAGGGCGTACGAAAACTCCTATCGAGTCTTTAAAAGTGGCTGGTGTTGATATGACTAGGGAAGAACCTTTAAAAGAAGCGTTCATCTATTTTGAAGATTTAGTTAAAAGTTTAGAAGAATTAAGTGAAGAGGTGAAATAATCATGGCGAATAAAAAAGATTATTATGAGGTATTAGGCGTTTCTAAAAATGCTAGTGATGAGGAAATTAAACGAGCTTTTCGTAAATTAGCAAAACAATACCATCCTGATGTAAATAAAGAGGCGGATGCTGAAGAAAAATTTAAGGAAATAGGAGAAGCCTATTCGGTTTTATCGGACCCTCAAAAAAGAAGTCAGTATGATCAATTTGGTCATGCGGCATTTGAAGGTGGAGGTGGTGTTGGTTTTGGTGGCTTCCAAGATGTCGATTTAAGTGATATTTTAGATGAGTTGTTTGGTGGCTCGTTTAACTTTGGTTTTGGTGGTCGTTCTAAATCAAGTGGAAGTCGTGCCACTCGAGGAAAAGATCGTTTAGTGAAAATGAATTTAACTTTTACAGAAGCTGTTTTTGGTTGTAAAAAGAGTTTAAATCTTGATCTTAATGAAACGTGTAGTAAATGTCATGGGGTAGGAGGTTTTAATGAAAAAACCTGTCAGAAATGTAATGGAAGAGGTTCCATCATTAGTGAACAAAGAAGCCTATTTGGCATGTTTCAAACACAAACTGTCTGTGATGCCTGTGGTGGACGTGGTAAAACGTTTAGTGAGGTTTGTCATGACTGTCGTGGAAGTGGAAAAGTTAAAAGCAATAAAGAAATTTTAGTCACCATTCCTGAAGGTGTCGATACAGGCTATCAATTACGAATCAGTGGTAAAGGAGAAGCTGGAAGCAATGGTGGTCCTAATGGTGATATTTACATTGAATTTAATGTGATGGCTCATGACTTCTTTGTACGAGAAGATGAAGATTTGTATTTGGAAGTTCCTATTACTATTGTAGAAGCCGCTTTAGGGTGCAAAAAAGAAATTCCTACTTTAGAGAACAATGTGGTTTTAGAAATTAAACCAGGAAGCAATAGTGGTGATAAATTAAAATTAAAAGGTAAGGGAATTAAAGTTCCAAATTCTTTAAGAAAAGGCGATTTGTTTGTTATCATTAATGTTGTGACACCTACTAAATTAAATCGCAAGCAGAAAAAATTATTAGAGGAGCTTCAAGAGTCTGGTTTGGATGATGAACCTATTTTTAAAAAATTTAATAAAACTTTAAAATAAATTTACAGTGGATTATTGATTTTTTCAGTAATCTTTTTAAATGCTTTTAATCACATCATTAAAAAAGATTGTTTTACGATAAAAATGTAAATGCTTTTGTTCACTTTACAGATTTGAGGATTTTGTGGTAGAATAAATTTAGGAAGTGATGCAAATGGGTCGTTTTATGAGTGATGTTTTTGGATTTGTAAAGAGTTTAAATCCCATTGATATCTTACTTTATTTTGCGGTCGTTATTTTAATTGTGCTAATTGTATCATTGATCTATATTATTAAAACAAGTGATGATGAAGATGAAATTGATGAAAAAGGTTCTTCCTATTATAATGAAATAAAAAATGATGATTTAGATTTAAAAGAAGTGATGGCGGATTTAAGTGCTACTTCTTCTATTCCTCATGAAGAAACGACTTCTTATGAAGAAGAACAAGAAGAGAAAGCTATTATTAGTTATGAAGAATTATTAAGAAAAAGTAAATTTGGGCGACTTGATTATGAAGAAAATGAAACGAAAAATGATGAAATTACGATTAAAAAAGTGAATTTAGAACATTTAAGTCAACCTAAATTGAAAGAAGAATTACCAAAAACTAATAACTTATTTAAATATGAAAAAGAAGAAGCTTTTTTAAAAGCTTTAAAACAATTAAATGAATTATTAAATTAAAAAGAAGAGGGGGTTTTATGACGTTTTATATTGTTACTTTAGGGTGTAAAGTGAATACTTATGAAAGTGAAGTTATTAAAGAAAAACTATTGAGTCATCATTTTAAACTTGCTGCAAGTGAACTAGAAAGCGACATCATTATTATTAATACTTGTTCTGTTACCAATATGGCGGATAATAAATCAAAAAAAATGGTACGTCGTGCAAAGAGACTTAATAAAGTGGTGGTTGTTTGTGGATGTAGTAGTGAAAATCTGGAAAAAGATTATCAAGAAATGGGGATTGATGTTTTAATTGGAAATAATGAGAAAAGTAAAATAGATGTTTTAATAAAAAATTATTTAGATAATAAAAAAAGATATGAAAAATTTTATCGTACACGTGATTTGGCTTTTGAAGATATGGAGGTTTCGAAGTTTACAAGTTTAACTCGAGCTTTTGTTAAAATTCAAGATGGATGTAATAATTTTTGCACCTATTGTATTATTCCCTATGTTCGAGGCAATGTAAGAAATAAAGATTTTTTTAAAGCGATAAAAGAAGTAGAAACGCTTGTTTTAAATGGTCATAAAGAAATTGTCTTAACGGGTATTCATACGGGTTCTTATCATGATAACGGTAAAGATTTAGCAGATTTGATTCATGAAATTAGTAAAATTAAGGATTTAAAGCGTATTCGTATTTCTTCTATTGAAGTGACTGAACTGAATGATAAAATGCTATTAGAAATTGAAAAAAATGAAAAAATAGTGAATCATTTTCATGTTCCGTTACAAGCTGGAAGCAATGAAATTTTAAAAAGCATGAATCGCAAGTATGATCTTTATTATTTTGAAGAAAAATTAAAGCGATTGCGTCAAATAAAAAAAGAGGTTTCTATTACCACTGATGTTATTGTTGGGTTTCCTGGTGAAACAGAGGCTTTATTTTTAAAGACGGTCGAGACTGTAAAAAAATTTGAGTTTTCTAAAATTCATGTTTTTCCTTATTCTATAAGAACAGGAACGCTTGCAAGCCAGATGACTAATCAAGTTTTAGATTCGGAAAAACATCAGCGAAGTCAAATTTTAAATCAAGTAAGTTTGGAACTAGAACAACAATTTTTAAAATCTTTTTTTAATCAAGAACTAGAAGTATTGATTGAACAAGTTTTTGAAAATTATAGTATTGGTACAACTTCTAATTATATTAAAGTTCGTTTGAATAAGAAGATGATTAAAAATGAATTTGTAAAAGTAAAAATTGTAACTTGTCAAGAAACGTATTTAATTGGTGAAGAACTCATTTACATTTCTTGAATTTAGAGTATAATTATAGTTAGGGTGAAGACTATGTTTAAGGATACTTATTTTCCAAAATTTAAAGTTGAAGAGAACAATACGACCATAGGGGAATTAGAAGTCAATCAAGATTTTGTTAAACAAAATACTTTTTATCAACCCATGGTTCGCGAAAAGGAAACAAAAGAAGTTCTTAAGGTGGGTACACGTGATAATGAAATCATTCAAAAATTTATTATTACTTCAATGAATGATTATTATAATCGTTTGATGAATTCAAATGGAAATGAAAGAACTACTATGCTTACCAATTACACACGTTTGTATGAGTTGTGGAAAGAACTTTTTAATTATAAGCGAACGAATAATATAACAGAAATTGATAAAACTTATGATATGTTTACTTATGGTCTTTATTTAATAGGTTATGAAATGTAAGAAACAGGTTGTTTCTTTTTTTTTATATGTTATAATTTTATTAATAATAGAGGTGTTTTTTATGGGGTATTTTAGTAGTGCGGATTTAGTTAGGCAAACAGCTAATGGAGAACTGAAAATTCAAATGATTCATTTTATTTTAAAGGTTTATCCAAATAAAAATTCATTTGAATTGTTGGAGGCTTCTTTCAACAAGATTCGTTGTCTTTATAATCAAGCTAAAAAAGAAACTGAGAAAAAGAATTCTTCAAGTTTTAATCATTTTGTGTTGACTTATGATGAATATAATGAGATGGGTTATGGAAGGTAAAATTGATTCTTTTTTAACTAATTTAAAAATTGAAAAAAATTATAGTGATGCTACCATTAAAACGTATCGAAATGAGCTTTATAAATATTATGAATATATTCTATTGAAAAAAGTAGATTATCTTACAATTAATAAGGATGGTGTACGAGATTATTTAAAATATTTAGATCAATTGCATTATAAAAATCGAAGTATTTCAACAAATATTAGTGCTATTAGAAGTTTTTATGGTTATTTAGTACTTCATGATGTCATAGGTAAGAATATTTTTAATGGCATTCGTAATCCTAAATTAGAAAAAACACTTCCCAACTTTTTAAGTGAAATTGATGTTTCAAAAATTTTAGAATTTTCTTCTTACTCTAATTATAAGAAAAGCATTTATACATCTCGAGACGAACTTATTTTAAATTTGCTCTATGATACAGGATGTCGTTGTCAAGAGTTGATTTCTATTTGTTTAGATGATATAGATTTTAAAGAGAAAAGTATTAAAGTTTTGGGAAAAGGAAGTAAGGAACGAGTTGTATTTTATGGTGAAAATACAGAAGACGTTTTAACGCGTTATTTAGAAGATAGAAAGACCTTGCTAGGAAATAAGAAGAGTGAATTTTTATTGGTTACAAAAGAAAGTGGACGAATGACTTCTAGAAGAGTGGCTCAAATTATTGATGATATAGTATTATTGGTTTCTATAAAACATCATGTTACTCCGCATACTCTTAGACATACTTTTGCAACCCATCTTTTAAATAATGGAGCGGATTTAAGAAGTGTGCAAACTTTGCTGGGGCATTCTAGTCTTGGAACGACTCAAATTTATACGCATGTTTCAAATGAAAGGTTACGAAGTGCTTATTTGAAAGCCCATTTAGATAAGAGAAAGTGATTGAAATTTTTTTAGCACTTGTGATATAGTAAAAATAGATTTTTTGAAAGAATGGAAAAGCATGAAGATTTATCTTCTTTAATTAATTGTAATAAAAATTATTTTTATTGGAGGCGCTTTCTAACTTTTTATTATTTAGAAACTTATTATCCCCATATCCGATTTGCTTCATTTAATCAAAATGGCACAATCTTTAAATTTGCGAATGATAAAGAAAACACAGATAAAAGAAATAGTGCTTCTACAACATCCAACTTTAAAAATGGATTGGACTACTTTGTTTCTTCCGCTTTTTAGAGCGAATACTTTGTCAAGAGACGAGTTATAGCGATCAGACTAAAAGTATACCAATTGTTATGGGTGGAGAGGAAAGTAAAATTTGTGACGTTTATCAATTTAAAAGAAATCTAAAGAAAAAATAAAAGGATAAGTTGTCTATTTTTTGTCAAAAACACGGTGTTGGGTTTACGTGTTTTTTTTTCATTGTTATAATGATTTTAGATAGGATAAAGGAGAATTGTTATGGCAAAATATGTGTATTTGTTTCGTGAAGGCAATCAAAATATGAAAGATTTGTTGGGAGGTAAGGGCGCTAATCTAGCCGAAATGATGAGTATTGGTTTACCTGTTCCTCAAGGTTTTACAGTGACAACAGAGGCTTGTAATGATTATTATGCTAATCATGAAGCGGTTAGAGAAGAGATTAAAAATGAAATTATTCAACAACTAAGGGAATTAGAGCGAATTACAGGAAAAGTTTTAGGAAGCAAAGAGCGTCCACTTTTAGTGAGTGTGCGAAGTGGAGCACGCGCTAGTATGCCAGGTATGATGGATACGATACTTAATTTAGGTTTAAATGATGAAGTGGCGGAAGGTTTTTCTAAGATAACGAATAATAAAAGATTTGTTTATGATTCTTATAGAAGATTTATTCAAATGTTTGCGGACGTTGTAAAAGGTTATCCAAAAAGTTCTTTTGAAAGGTATTTAGATGACTTTAAAGAAAAAAGAGGGGTTTTTTATGATACTGAGTTATCTGAAGATGATCTGATTGTTTTAACGAGTGATTTTAAAAAAATTTATAAAAATTTAGCTGGAGTTGATTTTCCCAGTGACCCCCTTGAACAATTAATCGAGGCAATCACGGCTGTTTTTAGAAGTTGGAACAATGAAAGAGCGATTTATTATCGAAGAATGAATGATATTCCCTCTAGTTGGGGTACTGCTGTTAATGTTCAAGAAATGGTTTATGGAAATCGTGGAGAGAATTCAGGAACAGGTGTTGCATTTACAAGAAATCCATCAACTGGTGAAAATGTACTTTATGGCGAGTATTTAATGAATGCTCAAGGTGAAGATGTGGTTGCGGGTATTCGTACACCTGAACCTATTAGTAAACTTAAAGAGGCCATGCCTCAGGTGTATCAAGAGTTTTTACGTTATGCTAAAATTTTAGAAAATCATTACAAAGATATGCAAGATATGGAATTTACTATTGAAGATGGTAAACTTTATATGCTTCAAACTCGAAATGGAAAGAGAACGGCAACGGCGGCGATTAAGATAGCGGTTTCTTTGGTACAAGAAGGAATGATAAATGAAAAGGAGGCTTTATTAAAGGTTGATCCTAAGCAATTAGATGCTTTACTTCATCCAACATTTAGTGAAGATGCTTTAAAAAATGGTCAAGTTTTAGCAAGTGGCTTGGCAGCAAGTCCAGGGGCAGGAGCTGGAAAAATTTATTTTAATGCTCAAGAAGTTATAAAACATCAAAAAAATGGTGAAAAGACGATTTTAGTTCGTTTAGAAACCAGTCCAGAGGATATTGAAGGTATGAATCATGCTGAAGGCATTTTAACAATACGTGGTGGAATGACTTCTCATGCGGCGGTTGTTGCTAGAGGAATGGGAAAATGCTGTGTAAGTGGTTGTGGTTCTTTGACTTTAAATGAGGTAAACAAAACACTTATGACGGAAGATGGAATCGTATTACATGAGGGAGATGAAATCTCCTTAGATGGAAGTACAGGTAGGGTTTATTTAGGTGTTTTAGAGAGTGTTACTCCTTCGATTAGTGGGGATTTTAAAACATTTATGAATTGGGCGGATCAGACACGACGTTTGAAAATAAGATGCAATGCTGATACACCTAAAGATGCGCTAGTTGCACGTGACTTTGGAGCTGAAGGTATTGGTCTTGTACGTACAGAACATATGTTTTTTGACCATGAACGAATTTTTAATTTTCGAAAAATGATTGTTAGTGATACGAAAGAAGAAAGGGAAAAAATGCTAGAGGCTATTTTGCCTTATCAGAGAAGTGATTTTGAAGCGTTGTTTAAGGTTATGGCGCCTTATCCAGTTGTAATTCGTTATTTAGATCCACCTTTGCATGAATTTCTACCAAAAGAAAAAAATGAGGTGGAAACCTTGGCTCATAGTTTGAATCTTACTTATGATGAATTACAAAAAAGGATTGATGCTTTAAAAGAATTTAATCCTATGATGGGGCATAGAGGTTGTCGTCTTGCCATTACCTATCCAGAAATTGCTAAAATGCAAACACAAGCAGTGATTGAAGCCGCTATTCAAGTTAATAAAGAAGGTTTAAATGTTGTTCCTGAAATTATGATTCCTTTAACTTGTGCTATTAAGGAATATAAATATGTAAAAGAGATTGTTGTTGAGACCGCTGAAGCTATTATAAAAAACTCTGGAGTTGATTTGAAGTATCAAGTTGGAACCATGATTGAACTTCCGAGAGCTACTATTATTGCCGATGAAATTGCTAAAGAGGCTGAATTCTTTTCTTTCGGATCAAATGATTTAACCCAAATGATTTATGGTTTTTCAAGAGATGATGCTGGTAAATTTTTAGAGGATTATTATAAAAAAGGTTTGTTTGATAGTGATCCGTTTGCAAGAATAGATGAAATTGGTGTTGGAAGTATGATTAAAATGGCTATTGAAAAAGGAAAAAGTGTTCGTGCCGATATTGAATTGGGAATATGTGGAGAACATGGTGGTGATCCAGCAAGTATTGCTTTTTGTGATAAAATCGGGCTTAATTATGTTTCTTGTTCACCTTTTAGAGTTCCAGTTGCTCGTCTTGCCGCTGCACAAGCCGCTATCAAAAATGGGAGGAACTTATAATAGCCGATAATACTTAGGATTGTCGAGTTAATACCAAATTATTTGTTAAGCATAATATAAGATTAGAGACTAAATCTGAATATATAATTGCATATATTCACTGATTTAGTCTTTTTTGATGATATTCTGCGATGGAGAATTGGAGGTATTTACTAATGAAATTGATGTATTCTAGACCGATTTTAAGAGATTTATCGCAAGGCTCTCGTATTGCTTTTGTTAGACAGTTTAGATCTAAAACACAGGATGAGATATCTGGCTTATTAGGAGCTACTGGTGATAATAGAAGACGTACTATGACAAGATATGAAAAGGGTGATAGAAATCCTAATATATCAAGAACCAAGAAGATAGCTGAATTATTAAATGTTAGTTATGAGGCAATTAAGCAATATAATTATAAGGAGCCGATAGATTTAATCTATACTTTATTATGGCTAGAGGAATTGATACCTAATTATCATTTTGACTTATCCGAAGTATCTACTGGAGATGAAACATTCCTAAGCATTCTTAATACGTTTATTGGTGAGTGGGATAAAATAAGGAAGAGGAGAAAGAGAAGAGAGATTAAATATTCTGATTATATTGAGTGGAAGATAACTTATTCTCTAGGTGATAGAGATGAGTGAGTTAAAAAAGATTAAGATTACTGATATAGAGTCTTTTAAGGATCATCCCTTTATTGTGGAAGTAGATACTTCATTGAGAGAACTAGCTCAGAGTATTAAAGATAATGGTTTACTAAATCCAGTAGTAGTTAGAATAAAAGGGAGTAAATATGAGATGGTGTCTGGTCATAGAAGATTAAAGGCATTAGAGGTTAATGGTGTAGATGAAGTAGATGCTTGTGTTAAAGATTTAACTGATGATGAAGCTATTATATTTATGGTTGATTCTAATCTTCAAAGGGAGAAGATATTGCCTAGTGAACGGGCTTTTGCTTATAAGATGAAAATGGATGCTATGAAGCACCAAGGAAAGAAATTAGACACTTCGTTCCCTAAGGGAACAAAGTCGGTAAATGGCATTAATGATACTAAGACACAAATATATAGATTCATTAGATTAACTTATTTGATTCCTGAATTATTAAAGATAGTTGATAACACAGCAAGATTTAATGATAAGCATAATATTACTATGGGTATAAAGCCGGCAGTAGAGTTGTCTTACTTAAATAAGGATGAACAGATGCTGGTTTATTCAACTATGATTTATGATGATTTAAGTCCTTCTCATGCACAAACAATAAGAATAAGGAAGTTAAGTGAGTTAAAACAACTAAACGCTGACATGCTAGAAAGTATATTATCAGAAGAAAAGGGGAATCAACACGAGAAAATATCATTTAATAGAGAGAAGATAGAACAGGCTTTACCTTATGAATTAACTAAAAGAGATAAGCGTTACATTGAAGAGTATATAATTAACGCTATTGAAGCATATACGAAGAGTAGTAGATAGACAATATAAAAGGAAAGAGGTTCTCTCTTTCCTTTATTATTCTGTTATATCGTTAAATATTTTTTTAGTATTATTGTAATACTTATTTTGATATACCTCCATTTCTCTTTGAAGCGCTAATTTCAGTTCGGTATATTTTATCTCCATTAGTTCTAACAATAAACAAATTTTATTTTGTGCTTCTAATGGAATAACTGGAATTGTTAATGGCTTAAAATCTTCAAGTTTAATATAGTATGTAGGTGAAGCGGTATTATTATAGTATCTTTTAATACTCTTGTTAATTTTTTCTACAAAATATTCCGATTCCAATACATATCTTAGGTATATAGGTGATACATAGTTTTCTATATCCGTATAAGGTCTTAGGCGAATTACTCCATCAGAGAATATAAAATTAGGTTCATGAACTATTGCTGTTTTAGTACCCTTTGAATAAATTGCAAACAATATGTCATTCTTTTTAAGTTTACCTTTATTAATGAATTCATCCAAATCTTCTTTTCTTACTCTTTCTGTATGAATGCTTTTATTTTCTTTAGTATACATTATAGGATGATCTTCTATAACTGAGCCATTTTGTATTTCCTTTGTTGTAATATAGCGGTATGGGAAACTGTCATTAGTATCTATTTTCATATCTTTAATTTTAGAACCATATGTTATATCTGCAATTTCATCTAATGGACACATTTTAATATCATTATTCTGTTTTACTTCTTCGAGAATATTAGATATACATTTATTTACTTTTTTGATGCTTGCATCGTATTTCATGCGTAATTTATAATTGTTTTCTTCTTCATTTTCATAGATGAAATCTGATAGGGATACATCCTCTGTTATTGTAAATGAATACTCTTTATTATAGTTTATATAATCGCAAATGTTTAACGAATAATTATGTTCTGCTATTTCTTCTGGAGTTGCTATGTAAGATAGATTGTCTATAGTTTTTCTATTTAATATAAGTGCTAGAATGTTATCTATGTTGTCATCACTAAAAGTTATTTGATTACTATTTTTTGTACATATATTACCAGCGTCAATAAATAATACATTATTATCTGTTTTGTTCTTTCTAAATAGAAATAGACATGTACCAGTATCAGTTCTTAAAAACATCTTTCGTGGCAGTAATATTATAGTATCTATTTGATTGTTGTCGACTAAATATTTTTTTACAGCAGTTTCTTCAGAATTTCCTCTAGATAACATATGTGGTGTATCAATTGTTAATGCTAATCCTTTATTATTTAACGTATATATAATATGGTATATAAATGCCCAATCTGCTAACTCTTTATTAGGAAGCGGTTTGTTATTAAACCTTTCATCATCTTTTCTTAATGATGTCTTGTTCCAAGTTATTCCAAAAGGTGGGTTAGCAAATATTAAGTCATACTTTTCTTTTTCTTCTTTATCATATGTTTGTAATGTATCACATTGAGTTATATTAAAGTCTTTGACATTATGTATTATCATATTCATTCGGCATAGCATTGCTGGTATTGCATTTAATTCTTTACCAAAGAAAGGTATAGTATTATTATATTTTGCATATTCAGTTAATAGTGAACCACTTCCACAAGTAGGATCGTAGATATTACTAGGATTAGGAATGTATTGGTCTGCTATTCTTTTCAACAATTTAACTATCGATGGTTGAGTATAAAATATCCCATTCTTAAGACTCATATTATTATTCGTGTCCTTATTATTTAATAAGAACTCAAAGATATTGCCAAATAAGTCATAGTTTGATTTATTAATATCATAATCAATTTCAGATATGGCTTTCAATATAGTTGAGTATATATTACTTCTTTTATTTTGACTAATTCCAATGGTTTCTGATTCAGTATCTATGTTTCTAAAGATTTCACATATTTCATATTTAGAAGATTGCTTGATATTCTTAAACACTGAATTTAATGTAGAATCTAAACGACTACTATTTAGTTCTTTTGATACAATATTTTGAAATAGATCTTCTGGAAATATAAAGTAATCTTTATTACTTTGTACATGAGTTTTATATGCTTCAGCTTCTTCGTTACTTGTTTTTGCGTAATCTATATCGAAGTTAGTTTTAACATAGCTAACTATATTTTCAGAAAGAAAACGATAGAATAAGATTAAGTATATATATTTCTCGTAACATGCTATATCCTGACCATCATTGTATCCTTTTAGAGCATCCTTTAAGTCCTTATTGATTGTTTTTACACTTTTCATTCTTCCCATAATGTTACCTCCAATTTAATTTGTCGAAAGATATTATATCATTTTTTTAAGATAATATAAATGAGACTAAGTAAAAATGTGTTTTTAATAGTTGGTATTTAGCGCTGTTTTTTATATCCCAAGTAATACTAGGAACTTTTTTTTGATGCGTATGGATAGTATTATTGTTTGAATAATAGTATTAAATGTATGTTTTTATTTTTTATTTTTTTTGTAATAAATGATGGGATACTAGAATAATTTCGTATAATATCATAGCCCGCTAGAACGATTGGAAAGTGTGGTGATTAAATATGGTTTGATAAATTATAATTCTTTTTTGATAATTTACTGATAATCGTCAGTTTAATTTTATATTACTATGACGATCGATGAATTGTCGGATTTGCAGCACAGATTTTTCAACTTAGATACGAGATTGTGCGTGCTTATAGGAAAGCACATTATCCCTCGTTAAACGCACTTATAATAATAGTACTAAAGATAGTAATAATTCAAATTCAAATTTAAACAAACATTTATTTTTAAAGAAAGATTTATTAACAGGTATTCAATTATTTTTACAGGTATTAATTTAAATTAAAAGGACAAAAGAATCAATGTTTTACAGGTAATTTATATAGAGTATGAGTAATAGAATGGCATTGATTAACTAAATAGACATAAAACTATTTAGAAGATAGTATCGACGTATGAAGAAACAAGATTCATATATGCAGATATAGAGAAATTATTTTATTTAAAGACTGATTTGAGTGATCAAGATTCTGAGCAGCTTGTTCACTCGAATTAAGTTATTCTTAAAACGTGCTTAATTTGGGTTAAACTGGTTTTGATAGTGTTTTGCCTTAGTCTATTTGGAATAACTCCAACAATAGCTTGAAAACGCTTTAAAACTTTGTGATTTGAAAGGATTGATGGATGATGTGTAAGAATTGGTTGTTAAAGATACAAAACCCTCTTACAAGATGTAAATTAGTGATTTACGAGGATGGACGTTTCTATGTTGACGGTAGTGGACCTCTAATTGGATACTTAAAAGTTGGAGCCCTTAGAGAAATAAAGAGCTTAATTAATGAGTTTTTGCCAACTATTAAG
>CAOKAG010000014.1 GCA_948466395.1 uncultured Mycoplasmatota bacterium | reverse complement strand
TAAAACTCCGTATTAAAAGCAAAACTTCTTAATGAAAAATTAAATCGTGTGAAAAACAGAAGCAATTAAATGCGATAATAGAAAAGTTAGACGCGGTTGTGTGGCAAGATTCTAAGGAAATTTATCAAATTGAATATTTAAGTAGATATGCTACTATTGAAAATTCTAAAAATTCTGCATTCGTGTCTGTTCAATGTTTATGGGAGGATTTACAAAAGGATTTCATTAATTTTAATTATTTAATTACAGGTCATTCTAAAAATGGTATGCCTTCGGATTTTCTTTTCTTTTTAAATCGTTTGCTTTTTGATTTTCCAGAAATTTTTAAGTATAAACCGATGAAAAAAAGAATTCTTGCCTTGCTTCAAAAGAGTTCTCTTGAAGGGAAGGAAGACTATATTCACTTGATAAAACACCAAAATAAACAATTTGATTTAAGAGGGTTTCATTTAGGTAAAGTTGAAGAGATTTATTGTCTATTTTTAATAACTAAATTTTTCTTTTCTTCTCAGTTAGAAAAAGATTTAGAAACGGTTCCACTTTGTTATTTTTATAGTGAAAATTTTATGAATGTTTTAAATGATGATGTTCATAACCTTCTTTCAAAAGGACTTTTGGCTAAAACAATAAAAAAGAATTTACTTGATTTACTTAGTTTTATGCGAAGTCATATTAAAGCGTTTTCATTATCTAATGCTGGAGAAATTATTTTAAATTTAAATGAGCTTATTGTTGAGATTAATATGTGTCAAACGGTTTCGACATCTATGTATGAATTAATGGAGGAATATGAGGAACGTATTGGTTTTTCAAAGTTTAAAAAATATTATACTGAAGAAGAATTTTCAGTTCTTTCACCATTATTAGAAAATCATATCCGCTATACGCCTCAAGTTATGGAGTATTTATTTGGAAAAATGAGTTTAGAAACATTATTTGGTGTAGAAGAAAAACAAAAAGAAGCTCAGAAAATCATGCCTTATATTTTAGATTATTTGTATAAAAGTTATCCTAGATTGTTTTTTGATCCGATTATTTCTAAAAATGCTAAAAATCTTGTTTCTTGCTTATCTAGTTTTGAGCGAGGAGAATTCATGAGAAAATTAAACCGAATTCGAAAAGATTAAGTGTTTTTTATGACTTCTTTTGTGGCATGAAGATAACTTCTAAGAAGGGGGCCACTTCCTAGTTTAATGCCTCCGAAATATCTAACCACAACAATAAGACAATTATTTAATTCATGACTTTCGATTTGATTGTAAATGGGTGTTCCAGCGGTGTTAGAGGGTTCTTTATCGTCGCTTTTTTTAACCCATTGATTTATTTTATAGGCATAGGGAAAATGTTTGGCTTTTTTGTGTTCTTTTTTTAGTGTGGTTAAGATTTCGTTTATTTCTTCTATTTTCTTTACTTCATAATAGTAAGCTATAAATTTAGAATGCTTGATTTCATAAGTATAGGTATTTAATAAAGTCATTTCATTCACCTGATTTCTATTATATACGATTCTTTTATTCTATGCTATAATTTATATGTCTATTTTAGAATGGAGGTCTTTTTTGATGTTTAAAGAAAAACTTTCTTTGGTTCCTCATCAGCCTGGCAGTTATCAAATGCGAAATAGCGATGGTGCTATTATTTATGTGGGAAAAGCTAAAGATTTGCATCGTCGTTTGTCCTCTTATTTTAATCGAACTCAGACGGGTAAAACTAAAAAAATGGTTTCAGAAATTGCGGATTTTACTTATATTGTAGCGGGAAGTGAATTGGAAGCGTTTGTTTTAGAACTTAATTTAATTAAAGAGTTTGATCCTAAGTACAATATTTTACTGAAAGACGATAAAAGTTACCCTTATATTGAATACATTAGTACACCTAGTCCACGCGTAAAAGTATCTAGGTATTTATCGATTAAGAAAAAAGATAATAAAAAGATTTTTGGTCCTTATCCTAATGCCTATGCGGCGCGAAGAATTGTAAATTTATTAAATCGGATTTATCCTTTAAAAAAATGTGAGAATGGTAAAGAAATTTGTCTATATTATCATATTCATGAATGTCTAGGGTATTGTAGCAAAAATCTTAATCAAGAACAGCTTTTAGAGATGGAAAAAGAGATTTTAAGCTTTTTAAATGGAAACGATCGAGTTTTAACGCATCGTTTAGAAGAAAAAATGTTTGAGTATAGTCAAAATATGAATTATGAAATGGCTTTAGAAATGAAAAAAGAATTGGAATACATAAAGATTGTTATGGCCAAGCAAACGGTTGAACTTCATGATTTTGTTAATCGAGATGTTTTAGGGGTTTATTTTGATAAAGGGTATATTAGTATTCAACTTTTATTTTTAAGAAATGGAAAAATGGTGGGTGGAAAAAGTGATATTTTCCCAGTTATTAGCGATTTTTTGGATGATTTGGATACGTATATTGTTAAATTTTATAGTAAACATGAAATTCCAAAAGAAATTTTAGTGAATGAAGACGTCCATGTTGATTTGATTTCCGAATTTTTAAAAACGAAGGTTCTTCATCCTTCTAGAGGTGATAAAAGGAAAGTTCTCACTATGGCGAATTTAAACGCTAAAATTAATTTAGAAAATGAACTCGAGCTTATTAAAAAAGAAGAGTATTTTACAGAACATGCTAATGAGGAATTAAGAGCTTTACTTGGCCTTAAGCATTTGTATCGAATTGATCTTTTTGATAACTCCAATCTTTTTGGTTCTTTTGCGGTATCAGGGATGGTGGTTTTTAAAAATGGCCGACCTAGTAAAAATGACTATCGTAAGTTTAAGGTAAGTGTGGATAAGAATGATGACTACAATACGATGAGAGAAATTATTTTTAGAAGGTATTCTAAAGTTTTAAGTGAGGGAGCGGAGAAACCAGATCTTATTCTTGCGGATGGGGGAGAAAAACAAGTGAAAGTGGTTCAAGAAACTCTTCAAGAATTGGGGCTTGAAATCATGGTTTGTGGATTAAAGAAGAACGATAAGCATCGAACCAATGATTTGGTTTTAAATGATTTGAGTGTTCAAGAAGTGGACCGTAGTAGTAACGTTTTTCATTTTTTGACTCGTATGCAAGATGAGGTGCATCGTTATACGATTACTTATCACCGAACCATAAGGAGTAAAGGAAGTATTGGAAGTATCTTGGATCAAGTTACTGGTATTGGTAAGAAAAGAAAAAAAGAATTGATTAAGCATTTTGGTAGTGTTAAAAACATGAAAAATGCGTCGATAGAAGAATTAGAAGCGTTTGTTCCACTTGAGGTAGCTAAGCATCTTTATGCCTTTTTAAAAGAAGTTAAGTAAGGGCTTTCATAGACTTTCTTTCTTTATTTTGTTAGAATTAGAAAGGTGACGTTTTCATGAAATTAGTTTCAATCGATAAAAATGATTCGATTCACTTTTGTACCGAGATGAAGTCCTATTTGTCTCCAGAAGTTGTTTGTCTTCCAATTTTAGATAAAATGGATAAGAAAAAAAATATTAAAAAAGCTGAAAAGGCTTTTGGAAGTTTTGCTTCGGTTTCAGGGACGCTTACTGGAGTTTTGAAGTGTCAACTTTCTTCAGGCAAAAAAGTTCCTTGCGCGGTACTAAAAAATGATTTTCAAGAAAAAACAATTGGAAATGCGATTCGAAAAAAAATAGTGGGTCTTTCTAAAACAGAAATTATTGGTAGTCTTTTTACAGCTTCTCTAAAAGAAAAAATGAACGTTCCTTCTTTTAAAACACTTGTTGTTTCTGGAATTGATTTGGAACCCTTAATTGCGAATGAACTGTTTATTCAAAAAGAATATTTACAATGCCTTTTGGAAGCTATTGATATGCTTCTTAAAGCTTATTCTGGAGAGCGGGCTATCATTGCTATTAGTAATCGTTCGAGTGATATTATTTCGGTTTATCATAATTTTTTAGGGACGTATAAAAATATTAGTTTAAAGATGGTTCCAGATTTGTATTTAATTGGAGAAGAAATTTTTTTAACTAAATATTTACATGTACGCGATTCTTATTTGTATTTAAAAACCAGTGAACTTTATACGCTTTATTATCAAGTGAAGAAGCGAAGAATGCCAAGTGAAAAGTTGATTACAATTAGTGGAGATTTTAACTCAGAAATACAAGTTTTTTTAGTGAAAATTGGCACTCGAGTAACGGAGATTTTTCAATCTTTTTATCCAATGCCTCTCGACTCATATGATATCTATGTCAATGGCGTGATGAGGGGGAAGACCTTGCCAATTGATGCGTTAATTGTTACAGATGATTTTTCTGGTTTAGTGATTATGAAAAAGAAAAAACAAAAAGTTTATGAATGTATTAAATGTGGGAAATGTAATGCGGTTTGTCCTATTCATTCCAAACCTATATTGGCCTATAAACAAGGCAAAGAGATTCCCTGTATACAGTGTGGGCTTTGTAGTTATGTTTGTCCAGCGTTCATTCCATTAAGGAGGTATTTAGGAGGGAAAAAGCATGAGTAGATTACATAAAACCATTAAGATTTCTTTGGCTCGGAAGATGGAAGGGGTCTTTCTTCTATTGCTCTTGTTTGGGTGGTATAAAAATGGTCTTCTTCCCTTTATTCATGGCTATCATTCTTTTTCTCAAGTCTTGCTTGTTTTTTTGTATCCACTTCTTGGAATGGGCTTAGGGAAACTTTTTGATGTGGTGTTTAAAAATGAAAAAATATATGATTATTTTTTTTACGGGATGTTGTTTAGTTTATTTCTTCCTCTTTCTACTCCTTTGTGGCTTTATCTTTTATTTTTGACGGGTTTATTTCTTTTTCATTTTTTCGTTTTAGAGAAAAAGGATTTGGATTTGAATTTTCTAGTTTTAGGAAAATTACTTTTGGTGCTTTGTTTAATTTTTCTGGAGAACTATCATTATTCTAATGCCCTTGAATCAAGTCAGCGTTTTGTTTACTCTTTTGTAGATGGGCTCATGGGACATCAAATAAGTGGTCTTTTTATTTCTAATGTCTTACTTATTTTTGGTGGCTATCTTTTTTTATCTTTTGATGCTTATTATAAAAAAGAGATTCCAATTTATAGTTATGGTCTTTATTTTTTATCTTTAATCGGCTATGCCATCTATAAGAAAGACATGACTTTTTTCTTAGAGTATTTTTGTAATAGTCAAGTGGTAGCAGGGTTGGTTATTTTAGCTCCATTATCCTTATTTTCTCCTTATTCTAAAAAAAGAAAGAGCTTATATTCACTATTAATTGGTGTTCTTATTTTGCCTTTCTCTTTAAAATTTTCTTTTCAGGAAGGTATTTTCCTAGCTATCCTTGTTGCCAATTTGTGTCTTCTTTTTTTAGGAATTATTGGTTCACCTTTTAAAAAAGATTTGACAAAAAATTTACATAAAAAGCCCGCTGTATAAGCTAAAAAAGAACTTTTTTGTTCTTTTTTTTGTTTTTTTGTTATAAAAAAAAGGAAATGGGGGCAGTTGAGGTAATATATATAATTAGGAGGCAAAAATATGTCTTTGATCTCACAAGAGGATATAAATAAAGTTCGAAACAGTGCTAATATTGTTGATGTGATTGGAAGTTATATTTCTTTAACTCCAAAAGGAAAAAATTTTTTTGCCGTTTGTCCTTTTCATGAAGACCATAATCCAAGTATGAGTGTTTCGCCTGATAAACAAATTTATCGTTGTTTTGTTTGTGGAAATACGGGAAATGTTTTTACGTTTGTTGAAAAATTTTTAGGTGTTTCGTTTGCTGAGGCTGTTTTTACGGTTGCAAAATCATGTGGTGTGGTGATTTCTTCAGAGCAAACGTTAAAAAAAGAAGATAAATTGCAAAAAGAACATGAACTTATGGCGTTAGTTTTAAAGATTTATCAAAATAATTTGCGTGCCTTTGAAGGAGAGAAAGCATTAGCGTATTTACAAAAAAGAGGCCTTTTTGATGCTACCATTAAAGAGTTTGAAATAGGATTATCTTTAAATAAGAATATTTTGCATGATTTGTTAAAAGAAAAAGAATATGGCGATAAAATGCTTGAAGATTTAGGGCTTATTAATTGCAATGAAAAAGAATTTTTAGATGTTTTTCGTAATCGGATTTTATTTCCCATTCATGATTTAAATGGTTATGTGGTGGGCTTTACAGGGCGATGTTATTTAACAGATATTGTTCCTAAGTATTTAAATACAAAAGAAACGTATTTATTTAAAAAAGGAAAAGTTTTATTTAATTACCATCGTGCTCGAGATGCTATTCGATTAAGTAAAACGTTAATTTTAGTAGAAGGTAATATGGATGCCATTCGCCTTTCTTCTGTTGGGATTAAAAATGTTGTGGCTCTTATGGGGACGAGTTTGACAAAAGAACAAATTGAAGCTTTAAAAAAATTAAGGGTCCATTTGGTTTTGATGCTTGATAATGATGAGGCTGGAGAGAGCGCCACTTATTCTATTGGCAATCTTTTAGAAGAACAAGGTTTTTCTTTTTCAGTGGTGCGTTTAAATGGCGCAAAAGATCCTGATGAATATGTGGTTCAGTTTGGAAAAGAAGCGATGATGAGTAATTTAGAAAAGTCCTTCTCTTTTATGGATTTTAAATTAAATTATTTAAAGAAAAATAAGAATTTGGATGAAATTAGTGATTTATCTGAGTATATAAAGTCTGTAATCGCTAATTTGAAAAAGAGTCAAGATGATGTTTTAAAAGAAGTGACTTTACAAAAACTTGTAAAAGATTATAATATATCCTACGATGTTTTAAGGGAGCAATTAGGAACGGAAGAAAAAACGGAAAAAATAGAGAAAAAGTCACTTGTAAAAAATAATCCACGCATTAATGGGTATGATAAGTTATGTGAGACAATTTTATTTTATATGATGAATGGTGGCGATTTTATTCGTTTGTTTCAAAATCATATTGGGGTTTTTCCTGAGCAAAAGCATCGTTTGATTGCGAATGAGATTCTTTATTATTATGAAAAACATAAGAGGATTTGTTTAGCGGACTTTATTACGTATATTGAAACAAATGATTTAAAGGATAAGATTTTAGAGATAATCAGTCGTGAAGATGGCGTGGAATTAAATAATGAAGCGATGTTTGAATGCATTAAATTATTTAACCTAAAAGCAAAAGAAAGAAAAATTAGTGAGATTAAGGAAAAAATTAAAAATGAATTTGATGTTCATAAAAAAATGGAACTTACTAAAAAATTAACAGAATTAAAAAAGGAAGTGTTTTAGATGAAGATTATTAAGACGTTTGAAGAGCGAAAAAATGAGTTATTGGAATTAGGAAAAGAAAAAGGGGTTATTACTTTTGAACAGTTGGCAGATAGTTTAAAAGGATTAGAGGTTGATAATGATTCTTTAGATGAACTTTATAATATTTTGATGGAAAATAATATTGAAGTGGTAGCAGATGATGAAGAGGGCGAACCCAACGCCAGAACTTTAGAAAAAGAAGTTCCAATTCTTTTAGATGATGCGGAAATTACAAAAGATATTAATATTAATGATCCTGTACGTATGTATTTAAAAGAAATTGGTAAGATTAGTTTATTAAGTCCTGAGGAAGAGCTTGATTTGTCTAAAAGAGCCGCGGTGGGAGATGAAATGGCTAAAAATATTTTGGCTGAATCCAATTTGCGTTTGGTCGTAAGTATCGCTAAGCGTTATGTGGGCCGTGGTCTTTTGTTTTTAGATTTAATTCAAGAAGGTAATATTGGCCTTATGAAAGCTGTAGATAAATTTGACTACGACAAAGGGTTTAAGTTTTCTACTTATGCGACTTGGTGGATTAGGCAAGCCATTACAAGAGCTCTAGCAGATCAAGCTCGAACGATCAGAGTACCCGTTCACATGGTGGAAACCATTAATAAAATGGTTCGTATTCAAAGACAACTGACTTTAGAGTTAAATCGTGAACCGAGTGAGGAAGAAGTAGCTAAAAAAATGGGTATTAGTGTGGAAAAAGTTCGTGAGGTTATTAAAATAAGTCAAGATCCCGTTTCTTTAGAAACGCCCATTGGAGAAGAAGAAGATTCCCATTTAGGAGATTTTGTTAAAGATATTAATGCCATGACACCTGAAGAGTATGCGACGAATGAAATTTTAAAAGAAGAAATAAAAGCGGTATTAGAAACCTTACAAGAAAGAGAACAAGAAGTGTTAGAACTTCGTTTTGGACTTATTGATGGAACAAGTCATACTTTAGAAGAAGTTGGAAAGAAATTTAATGTTACACGTGAGAGAATTCGCCAAATTGAAGCCAAAGCTTTACGAAAATTACGTCATCCCTCTCGTGCTAAAAAATTGAAAGATTTCATGTCAGATTAATGCCAAGTAAAAGAATTCAAACGCTTGCTTCGTTTATTTCAAGCACAGACAAAGTTCTAGATGTGGGTTGTGATCATTGTTATTTAGGAATTTATTTAATAGAATCTAAAAAAATAGCTTCTCTTTTAGCTAGTGATGTTCATCAAAAAGTGTTAGAAAAAGCAAAAGAAAACGTTTTAAATGCTGGTTTGGAAAACCAAATTCAATTATTTTTAACAGATGGTTTAAAAAATATTGATCAAGATTATGATACCGTTGTCTTAGCGGGAATGGGAACGCATACGATTTTAAAAATTTTAAATTTCAATCTTGATAAAATAAAGAAACTTGTTGTTCAGTCGAATAATGAACTTCCATTACTTAGAAGAGCGCTTTTAAAAAAAGGTTTTTATTTGGAAGAAGAGAAAATCATTTATGAAAATAAGCATTATTATGTTATTGGAAAGTATTCTAAAAATTTGAAGAGGATGAAATTAGTTGAAATATATTTTGGACTATATCATCAAGAGTATCACTCTTATTATCGTTATTTGTATGACAAATTAGAAGCTATTTATAAAAAAGTTCCCAAATATCATTTGAAATCTAAAATCAAAATAGGTTTACAAATTCATTTATTAAAAAAATATTTATAGAAAGAAAGTTGGAGAAGATGTGGGAGTAACTTTCTTTTTTTCTGGAGTTTTTAAAGAGGTTATTTCTGTTTTATTGGTTTCAATCTTTTTTTGATTTTCTTCTTTTTTAGGCGAAGCGGTTTTTAAAAGACTGAAAACATTTTTGGCGTTTGTGATTAAGGGTTTGGTTTTGTAATAAAGAGGAATGATTTGATTGGCTACTTGAAGGGTTTTAGAAATTCCTCCAATAATTTTTGTTAAACTTAATCCTTTAATTAAAGAAGGAGCGTTATACATAAGTTCTCACCTTATTCTATTTTATGCTTTTTTTTTAAAATAGTGTCATTTTATTATTTAAAAATTAAAAATTTGTGATATAATTTTGATAAAGAATAGGGAGGATGATGTAAGATGATTCAGGAAAATGTTTCAGAGAAAAAAAGCCTTTTATCATTTCCTATAGATTTGTTTTGGGCCTTTGTAAATGTTTTTATTTGTGCTTATAAAGGTATAAAGTTTATTTTTTTTGATTTAATCATTATGCTTTTTAATTTTATGAGTCTAAGAGTGGATCGAACTTATAAGAAAACCAAAAATTTAGTTGGGGCTGAAGCAGAAAAACAAAGAGAGAGAGAACGTAAGAAAAAAGAACAACAAGCTAAATATCAAGAATGGTATAATAATTTAGGTTTTGTTAAAAAGAGAAACGCTCGTCTTGAAGCAATGCGTCAAAATTTGCTTGTCGATTTACAGAATGAAGGTAGCGAGAGAAGTTTAAATCCAAGAGTGTTTCAATATCTTGCTAGAAATCCAGAAGGAAAAGTAGAAACTGGAACGATTAATGGGTATTCTAAATTAGATGTTAATACTTTTTTAATTCAAGAAAATTATGTTGTTTATGATATTAAAACGAGTAAAATGATTGACTTTTTGTATGGCGAAACGAGCATGTTTGCTGTTAAAATGTCTAATAAAGATTTACTGTTTTGGCTAACGCAACTTTCTACTTATTTAAAAAGTGGTATTCCTTTAACAGATGGAGTTAAGATATTAAATAAACAATTACAAAAAAAGAAAAAGTATCGTAAAGCTTTACAATCAGTTGTATATGAATTAACGATGGGAGAAGCTTTTTCAAAGGCATTAGAAAAACAAGGGATTATGTTTCCAGCTCTTTTAATTAATATGATTAAAGCAGCTGAAGCAACTGGAGAGTTAGAAGAAACTTTAACTGATATGGCTAATTATTATGAAGAGTTGAATAAAACCCGTAAACAGATGATTAGTGCTATAACGTATCCTACAGTTATTATGGTTTTTGCGGTGGCGGTTATTACCTTTATTTTGCTTTATGTTATTCCAAGTTTTATTAAAATTTATGAACAGTCGGATGTTGAAATTAATGGTTTGACATTAACGGTCATTAATTTGAGTGATTTTTTGAAAAATAATATTTTTTATGTTTTGCTAACGGTAATATTAGTTTGTATTGCTCTTATCGTGTGTTATAAAAAAATTAAAGCGTTTAGAAGAAATCTACAGTATTTCTTCATGCATTTACCTTTAATAGGTAATATTATTATTTATAATGAATTGACTATTTTTACCAAAACTTTTTCCTCTTTATTAGCTAATAACGTTTTTATTACCGATAGTATGACTATTTTAAGTCGAATTACCAATAATGAAATTTATAAAGAAATTATGAATGAAACGATAGATAATATTGTAAAAGGGGATAAAATTTCAACGTCTTTCCAAGATCATTGGGCGATACCAGATGTTGCTTATTATATGTTAGTAACGGGTGAATCAACAGGGCAACTTGCTGATATGATGCAAAAAGTAAGTGATTATTATTCGGAAATGCATCGAAGTCTAATTAATAATTTAAAGGCTTTTATGGAACCGATTTTGATTGCCTTTTTAGCCATTGTTGTAGGAATTATTATTTTAGCTGTTTTAGTACCAATGTTTGGCTTATTAAACGGTTTAGAACAGTAAAAGAGGGGGGCAACATTTATGTTGTATACAATTTATTTATTTATTTTAGGGTTGCTTTTTGGTTCTTTTTACTATTGTATGGGTGTACGTTTAAGTAATAATGAATCCTTAATTCATCCTCCAAGTCATTGTGATTTTTGTAACCATCGATTAGGAATTTTAGATTTAATTCCTATTTTTTCATTTGTATTTTTAAAAGGTAAGTGTCGTTATTGTCAAAAAAAACTCCCTCTTGATTCTCTGCTTTTTGAACTTTTAACAGGGCTTTTGTTTTCTTTTTCTTATGTCAAGTTTCATTTTTCTTATGAATTTTTTATTTCAATTCTTTTGTCTTCACTGGTAGTTTTAATTTTTATTACTGATTTTAAGTACATGATTATTTTAGATAGTCCATTAATTGTTTCTGTAGTTATAACGTTTATATTAAAATGCTTCTATTTTAACTTTAATGTCGCCTTAATTAGTCTAGGTCATGGTCTGGGGATGTTTTTAACTATGTTAGCTATTGGAAAGTTTGGCACTCTTGTTTTTAAAAAAGAATCTTTGGGTGGGGGAGATATTAAATTTTCATTTGTTATGGGAATGGTTTTAACGTATAAATTTTCAATGGTGGCTTTAATCTTATCTACTTTTTTAGCGCTTCCTTATGCCATTGCTTCTATGTATCTTTCTAAAGCTCATGAGGTGCCTTATGGACCTTTTTTGGTCAGCAGTGTCTTTTTGGTTTTTTATTTTTTTGATAAATTTCAATATATTTTTTATTTTATTTAAAAAAAAACATTTTTATTTGAAGGAAGGAGGTGTGATTCATAAAAAAATATATCGTGATTCCTCTTTTAGTTTTATTGTTAACTGGATGTGGAAAATCAAAATATAAAATAAATATTTTTGGTCAAGTATTAAATAATGGTTTGATAGAAATTTATGCTTATAGCGAAAATGAAAAAGTTTATTCTATGTTTACAGAAATTGAGTATCAAGATAAAAAGAATAAAATTCCATTGGGAGAAGCACTAGAAAAAAAGGTAATAACTCTAGAAGAAATTGTTGCCCAAATGGAAGTTATTTCTGCTCTAAACGATGGTGGGTCTGTTGCTTTTAAATATACTGCAAAGAATAATGATCAAAAATTATCCAATTAAGATTTTATTCTAGTTAAATGCGATAGTTTAGAGGATAATGGAGGAATTAAAAATATTTATATAGGAAATGATGAAAAATTAATAAAATATTGCAATGCCTAACTAAGGAAAGGCTCCTTTTCATTATAAAAATGAATAATTACAATTATACGACGTTTATAAATGGTTTTAAGACAAATGATTTAATTACAGTATCATTAAATTTGATAAGGTATTGTTTGATAATGGTCTAGAGTGATTAATAGAATTAAGAGTAATTGAATATAAAAATAGGGGGTATAGGCGATCAATTATAGGCTGTAATCTTTTTAATTTTATTTGAATCTATTATAATAAATACATATAGCAAACAAAAAGTAATATATTCTTTTTGAACATATTACTTTGTCAACAATTTATAATAATTCAATAGGGGGATTTTCCTCCTTTTTTATTTCAGTAAAATTTTGAGCAGTTTTTCCAATTAAAGCATTTTTAATTTCTACATCTTCATTACCTAGATCGTCCTCTATATCAATTACTCTTAAGATTTCTTCAAAACTGGTTAATCCTTCAAGTACTTTGTTTAAGCCATCTTCTAATAGAGTGGCCGTTCCATCTTTTACGTATACGAGTTTACGAATGTCTTCTTTTTTTGAACTGTTTGTAATAGCATCTCGTATTCTTTGATCAATGACTAAAACTTCTTGTAAAGCCACACGTCCATGGTAGCCTTTGTAACAATCGTTACATCCTACAGGGGTGTAAATGTCTTCAATGTCCATTCCTAATACTTGTTTAAAAACGTTTTTTTCGTATGGAGTCGCTTTTCTAGAAGTACGACATTTAGGACAAAGTTTTTTTACTAATCTTTGACTAATGATTCCAGCTAAAGCTGAACCGAGTAAATAACGTTCTACATCCATATCTAATAGTCTTTCAATCGTGTTTAAAGAGTTATTGGTGTGAATGGTGGATAAAACAAGATGTCCTGTAATACTTGCTCGAACTGCGATACGAGCGGTTTCATCATCACGAATTTCACCAATCATGATAATGTCTGGGTCTTGACGAAGAATGCTTCTTAGAGCATTAGCAAAAGTTAAACCTATCTCACTCATGGTTTGAACTTGATTGACACCTGATAGTTTCATTTCTACGGGGTCTTCTACTGTAATGATGTTTTTTTCAATTGTGTTTAGTATTTGGAGCATAGAATAAACAGTGGTCGATTTACCAGTACCTGTTGCTCCAGTAATTAAAATAATTCCATTGGGTTCAACAATTAATTTTTTTACTTTTTCTAAATTATTGAGAGAAAAACCTAATGATTCTAATCCATTAGAGCTCATTGTGTAATCTAGAATACGAATAACAATTTTTTCACCATAGACAATGGGTAGAGTAGAAACACGAAGGTCTAATGTTTTGTCCTTTATTAAATTTTTAATCGCGCCATCTTGAGGAAGACGAGATTCGGTAATATTCATTCCAGATATAATTTTAATACGTGTGATCAAAGGATTTTTTACACTTTCTGGAACAGTGGTATAATCCATTAGTTCACCATCAATACGTATACGTACCTTTAATACTGTAGCAGTTGGGTCAAGATGGATGTCACTCGCATTTCTAGCAGCTGCATCAACAATCATTTCATTTACTATATCCACTACTGGTAATTTATCATAATCAAATTCTTTTAACATGGTCTTCATCCTTTTTTATTCTATTTTTATACTAATGTTATTATATAATAAATAATCATTCCTAACAAGTCTAAGTTTTGTTATCTAGATGTAATCATATAACCAAGCATGGTAGCAATTACACTACCTATCATTAAGATTAACATAATCCAAACTAATAACTTTCTGGTTCTTTTTTTCATACTTCACCTCTAATATAAATAAATTTATCATATTTTACTTTATTAGTAAATATGCTTTACTAGGTGAGGACTAAATGAAACTGATTTGGACAAGCTTTAAAAAATATAAATTTGCTTTTTTATTTCTTTTTATCCTATTTTTATTCGGGATCGTGACTGGTTTTCTTTTTTATTTAAAACAAGAACCCATTATAAAAGAAACCATTCTTCAATCTTTATCGCCTTTATTTCAGGAAAATGTCTTTACTTTAAAAAGCTTGCTCTTTCATTTTCTTGTCTTACTAGGTTTAATTGCCCTTTCTTTTTGTTTTCTTGCGGTGCCAGGATTTATTTGCTATCTTTTTTTTGAGGGCATTAGTATTGGTTTTGTTCTTCCTATTTTTTTCTCTTTATATAAAATTAATGGACTTTTTTATTTTCTTCTTTATTTTCTTTTTGTTAAAGTTATTTATTTATTACTTTTATTCTTTTTGTTTTTAAAATTGATTCGTTTTGTAAAAAAATATGTTGAAGGGTTAAGACTTCGAAAATATATTTTTATGGATGAGATGAAATACATTTTTATAGTGGCTTTTATGATTCTAATTAATGATTTTGTAGTCTATTTTGGAAGTAATCAAGTTTTATCTTTATTATTAGGATAAATCTTTACAAAATAGAATTTTATGCTATGATAGTTGCTTAAAAGAGGTAATTTATGAATGAAAAAAAGTTTGCAACTCTTCAAGAATTTTTTAACTCAGAAGAATATAAAAATAAAGATTTGTCTTATTGTGATTTTACAGGATGTGATTTATCTTATTTGAAAAGTAAAGATTTTGAAAATGTTTCAATAAAAGGTTCTTGCTTTTTAGAAACAAAATTAGATATTAGGTTATATAATGTAAGTTTTTTTGAAAAGACTATTTTTCCTCTTGAAATGACGGATTTTCTCATTTATTCTAGTTCACTAGAACATCTTTCTCTTTTAGAGTTGAATTCGCATTTATTTTTTTCTTCTTTGAGTCTTAATCATTTTTTAAATCGTTTTTATAATTCTATAAAAGGACAGTTTTTGACTCAAGAAAAAATGGAATTATATACTGAAAATATTAAAAAACTTTAGAGATAGATAAGAAAAATGAGGGCTATTTAAACCGATTGTTTTGGCTATTAGGAGGAGAAAGTTTTTCCATTATGGATGTCATTAATTTTTCAGGGAATTGCATTTATTCTAAAACGTATGAAACTGTTGATTTTTCTTCTTTTCATTTTGAATTAATGGAAAATTTTGAATTCTACGATTGTAAGTTTGAATGCATTATTATGTCAAAAGATGCTCTAAATCATTTATCTCAGTTTGATTTAGGGCTGTTTGCAATTTATGATGAAGAAAGAGATAGACCCACCTCAATTCCTCATATTATCATTCCAGGATTAAATGGTTCCTCTTGGCAAGAGTATACTCTTAATCGATTTGGAGTTACCTGTTTTACAAAACAAACGAATCTTTATTTGGAATTAGGTCGTTATTGTAATGCTCATTGTTTTTTTTGTCGTAATCAATATTTAGAACCTTGCAAGTATGATTTGAAGGCGATTTTAGAAAATTTAAAGAGGTTATTACCTTTTTTAAACCATATTGTGATTGGGGGAGGGGAACCCATGTTAATCATTAAAGATTTAGATGTTGTGCTTAATTCTTTAGATTTTCCTTCAAGAAAATTCTTTATATCAACAAATGGTTCTTGTGGTTATGAAAATTTAGCGAGATTTGCGAGACATTTTAATATTAATTTAAGCAGACACGCCCTAACTGATTCAGATAATGACTGTATTTTTGGTGTGCAAACGATTAGAATAGAAGAAATAAAAGAATTGATAAAGACTTTTTATAGAACCACTTTTACTTTAGTGGCGACTTGCTTTAAGGGTGGGTTAGATCATGTAAGCGTTTTAGAACAATACATAGAGTTAAGTGATTATGTAGGTTCTAATGTTTTATTTCAAACTTTACATGAAGATTTAAAAGATGGGGAGCCTTCAGTACAAATTGAGGATGGTATTTTTGATGAAGTGATTACGCATTTAAAAGAACAAGGGTATAAAGTAGGAGAGGTGCCCATTTATTCTACAGGAGATTATAAATTAATTATTGTGAAATCGAAGAATGAAAAGAAAACGATTTCGTTTAAAAAGTATATTACTAAAGAAGAGTTAGAAAAAGAGTGGTATAGAGCTTCCAAAAGAACATTTGATTTATCAATGGCACCGAATGGTGATGTTTATGAGAATTGGCATCAAACGTCTAATCTTGTTTTGAGTCGTAAGAAATAAAAGGAAAATATTGTAATAGCTATTCTTCTTTTTTTTTGCTATACTAGTTTTAAGTTTGGTGATGTTATGACTAAGGTAGTGGTAGGAATAAGTGGTGGAGTTGATTCAGCGGTTGCGGCTTATTTGTTAAAAAAAGAAGGCTATGAAGTTGAGGGTTTATTTATGCGCAATTGGGATAGTATGGTTAATAATGATACTTATGGAAATCCTAATTTAAATCATTCGATTTGTCCTCAAGAACAAGATTATAACGATGCTTTAGAAGCTTGTCGAATTTTAGATATTCCTCTTCACCGCATTGATTTTATTAAAGAGTATTGGGATTATGTTTTTACGTATTTTTTAGATGAATTAAAAAAGGGAAGAACACCCAATCCTGATTTGTTATGCAATAAATATATTAAGTTTGATTTGTTTAAAAAAGAAGCTAAAAAGTTGGGAGCCGATTTTATTGCAACAGGACACTATGCAAAAACGAAAGACGGCTTTTTGTATCGAGGCGTTGATAAGAGCAAAGACCAAAGTTATTTTCTTGCTATGGTTTCCCATGAAGCTTTAAAAGATATTTTGTTTCCTTTAGGAAATTTAGAAAAAACAGAAGTACGAGCATTAGCCGAAGAAATTCATTTGAATGTTGCAAAAAAGAAAGACTCAACTGGTATTTGTTTTATTGGTGAAAGACATTTTCAAGCGTTTTTAGAAAATTATTTAAAACCCAACCCTGGAGATATTTTAAATGTAGAAACGATGGAAAAGATTGGGCGTCATACGGGACTTATGAATTATACGATTGGTCAAAGAAGAAATGTTGGAATTAGTGGTTCTTTAATGCGTCATTATGTTTGTGGAAAAGATGTAAAAAAAAATATTTTATATGTCGCTTTTGGAGACAGTGATTATTTATATAGTGATGCGTGTTTAGTTGAAGATATTCATTTTATTAGTGATAAAAGACCTTTGGAATGTAGTGCTAAATTTCGTTATCGAGGAGAAGATTATCCGGTTTTTTTAGAGTATCAGGATAAATTTATTAGAGTTAGTTATCCTGAGCTTGTTAAGTCTGTTACACCTGGACAAGCTTGTGTCTTCTATTTAGGAGAGGAATGTTTAGGATGCGGAATTATTAAAGAAGTTTATAAAAATCAGCAAAAATTGTTTTATTTGTAAAGGTTTCAGACTTGACAAATAAGTGTTAAGTGGTATAATAAAAATGTAAAATCAAGGAGGAGTTTTCAAGATGAATCGATTAAATGAATTATTACAAGAATTAGGCATTTCTAAGGTTAGACTAGCTAAGTATTTAGGGGTCTCAAGACAAATGGTTTATAATTATTTGGAACTGGATGATATTAATAAATGGCCTAAAGAAAAGAAAATTTTGTTGTTTAAACTTTTGGATGTTGATGATGGTGACGATGGAACGATTGGTTCGATTAAAGTGACAACAGATTATTTAATGAACGTTGAATCTAGGTTAAATCAAGGGGTAAAATCCATTAGTGATTTAGATAACTATTTGGATTTTAAAGGTTTAAATAAAGAAGAACAAACGTTATTGGGAGATATCACTTATTTGCTTAAAGAAAAAATGTTAGATGAAAGTCAAAAGCAAGAAAATTATTATACGATTCTTTATTTGTATCATATGTTACAGTCTGTAGAAAATGTTCCAGAAATTAAATATATTTTAGGTTATATGTCTAAAACGACAGGATTCACTAATCCAGAAGAATATAAATTTAATGAAGATAAACAGTTTATTTTTGAAGGGATTTTATATTCTGCATTAACGCTATATAATAATGGTGGTGCCAGTCGTGGAAAGTTAGCGGAAAGTCATAAGCGTTTTGTTCAAGAAATCGAACAGAAAAATGAGGAAAAGTTGAGTCGTACCCAACAATTAAATACAATTAAAGTTCAAGCTTTAAGAGAACTTGGTTATACAGAAATAAATGAAAGTAATGCTCAAGAAGTTATTGAAAAAATAGCCGAAATTGAGTCTAGAAAGGTTTAAGACCTTTTTTCTTTTTATGAAGTATAAAAGAATTTATATTGAAATTACTAATGTTTGTAATTTAAGGTGTTCTTTTTGTCCTTTAAATGAACGAAAGCCTTCTTATATGACTTTAAAACAGTTTGAAACGATTTTATATAAAATAAAAGGTTATACCGATTATATTTATTTGCATGTGATGGGGGAGCCGTTAATGCATCCTTTGATAGTTGAAATGATTCAATTAGCAAGTAGTAAAGGTTTTTTTGTTCAACTTACAACGAATGGCTATTTAATAGAAAAGTTGAGGGGTGTAAATGATCTACGACAGATTAATCTTTCCTTGCAAGCGTATTCTTCTGATTATGAAAAATCAATGGAGGATTATTTAAATACTATTTTTAGTGTTGCTGAAGTGTTGAGCGAGAAGGGGACCTATGTTAATTATCGTTTGTGGGTTCAAAAGCCAGAGTCCGAATTACTTCTTCAACTATTGAGTAAACATTATTTTACTAAAATCGAAAAAGAAGATAAAACTAAGACACTTGCTAGAAATATTTTCTATTCTAAAGAAAATGAATTTGTTTGGCCTATTCGAAAAAAAGAAAAGGGGAGTTGTTCTGGTTTTTGTCCTGCCCTACGCGATCATCTTGCTGTTTTAGTTGATGGTACAGTTGTTCCTTGTTGCTTGGATAACAATGGCATTATAAACTTAGGTAATTTATTTTTAGAAGATTTAAAGCACATTATTTGTAGTGAGTTGTATCAGTCAATGTTTAGGTCTTTTAAAATGAATAAAAAAGTTCATTCTTTATGCCAAAGTTGTGATTTTTATCAGAATAAGCTTTAAAATCCCTTTAACTCCCCTCTTATTGGTTTTGAAAATAGAAGGGGAAGTGTTAATAAAAAATTCATATTGTTTAATTTAGATTATAAAGTAAAAAGTGAAGAAGAATAAGTAATTTATGATGGAGTGTTTGAGTTTGGTTTGAAAGACTATAGAGTATATTAGGATAAAATAGTAAAAGGTAAATGTAATTATTTTAATTTAAAATGTTTATTTTTTATAGAACTATGGTCGATTTTAATTGTTTTTTATAGCTGTGCTTCATTTCAGATAATATGTATTATGTTAACTTCAAATTTGTAAGTAAATAGATTTCGAGAACTCTGTTGTCTTCTTATACTTGTTTTTTATTTTATCTTTATCGATACTAAACATTAAAGTTTCTTCATCAAAATCAGCGTACTCAATGGTAGGTCGTTCTAAACCTTGGCTACACCAATAACGCTTTTTATAGCATAAATTTATTAATTCTTTAGTAATATATTTTGAGATATAAACACTCACGGCTTCCAGATTCGTAACTTTTGAAACTGTTGTATACCCGTACTTATAGTTCGCTAAGTTATAGATTTGTAAGCCGTTTCTTTTTATTAATCTTCCCGTATGAGGGTTTCTTGCTTCAGTTAGTTTCCAATTAGGGACATTCGCAAAGATTCCATGAAAATGTATTCTTCCACTTTTAGGATGAGGTTCTGGAGCTAAGATATATCTCATGTTTGGGTTTTGATGTTTCATATTATTTAACCATTTCGTTAATGCTGGACTTAAAGTATCATAATTATTTGCATTTACTTTTTTATCATCAAATGTTAATGTAACAAAATATTCCCACGGTATCATTATTCCGTTATGGTAGGCTAAATCAATAATGGCTTGCTTAGTACGATAGAGGTTTTTAAATTTTTGATGTTCCCTACTCTTCTCTATTTCATCTTTATCATACTTTAATTTAGAGCATTTATCTTTTACTTTAGGAAAACCTTTGTTATTAATGTAAGAATGAAACTCAATGCTTTTGTCACCATTTGCATACGTCTTAACCTTTGTATTATAACTAAAAATTGTTAAGTGATTTGTGTCACTCTTATACCTAGAAACACCCATAAAACCTCACTTTCTTTATTTTAAAATTCCGTAATGTGAACCTTTAGTCTAGTAAGAGGTTCACTTTTCAAATGTACTCTATTTGATAAAATACTTCATATCTTTTTGATAAACTTTGATTTAAAACATCTACAATTCTTGTACAAGTTTCATGTTTCGTTGTTGAAGTCAAAACATATTCATTAAAATATGTCTTATTTTCTGTATCTTTGATAATTACTATATATAAATATTTCATAAAATTCCCTTCTTTTTTTAATTTGTTAGTAACATCAAAAAGATAATTCTATCTTTTTGATATATTCACCATTATTATTGGATATAGACGTGTCAAGAACTTTCGCGGCATATACTTCCGTAGGACGTTTTCACGTCTCTACGGTGCGTTATTCCACGTTTCTTGACACTTCAACTAATTTCCAATAAAATGCCCAATGACTTTCATAAGAGCGTCTTTAACCACTCTAAAACCATGATAAGAAATTACAAGGCTTATAAGTGCTACAACTACTGGTACATAGAAGAAATGCGATAAGAATGAAATACCGCCTTGTATCATAGTACTAATAGTTGTTAAAACACTACTTACTGATTCTGGAAAACTCGGAATAAGACTTCCTAAAATATTAGAGATAATTCCTAATATAAAAAGTATTGCTTTTAATAATAAATATATAATCATTGTTAAAATTGCCTTTCTCTAATTGTATTACCATTTAAATGAGTTACTTTTACCGCACTGGTTACATCTCCATCTGTTCCTACATCATAAGTTGTTCCACTTTCATTTTTACTTAACATATCGAAGAATCTAGAAGCAGCAAAACTGAAGAATAAACATACCAAAACAATTGAAGTTATTGTTCTAATTGTTTCTATATTACTTGATAAAACTACATTATCAGCAAGACAAACGTTTTGACTTTCCCAGAATGTATGAGCTTCAAAAAGTGAGGTTTGTCCTATTGTAAATTCTGGAAGTAATACACACCCTTCAGCATTAACCATTCCTAATAATGAAGTAAATATATTAATAAAGAAAGCCATTGATTCTCCAATAAAGCCGAAATTTTCTGTTAAATCTTTGGAGTCGTTAATAATTTCTTGTAGTTGGTCATTTGTAGGAACAAAAAGACTTTTTAAAGCATCAATTAAAAGTCCAACTAATTTACCAGGCAAGTTAATAATTGTTGAGAGTAATTCAAAGAATAGAAAAAGGAATAGTAATACCTACCTTAGATACTTTTGCAAAAATAACATTAGCATTAAATATGACAGATAAAGAAATAGCAAAAGAAATAAGAAAATTTATAATAAAAAAAGAAAATACGAAGTAAAGTTGCATATTTTCTAGATTGGTGTATAATATAATTACAGGGACAAAAAAGGAACATTCATTCTTCAAGTGAATGTCGTCCCCTCAATTGGTGAAGACACTCAATCAGTGATGAAAGAGTGTCATTTTTTTATTGCTAAAACCAAAACGGTTAGGAGTAATAAATTGATAGCTACGAGCTTGAGTACTTTTAAAATAAAAGACTTAGTTTTCATTTTTATCAAACCTCCTTTCTTTTTTGAAGATAAGGAGGACGACACCCAAAATTAAATGTTCCTAAACTCATTATAATACATAAATTGACAAAATGACAATAAAAAGAAGACTAATTGTCTTCTATGGTGGCAATAGTTGGATTCGAACCAACATTCCTCGTCTTAGTTTTGGAATGACGCGTCCCGGACTCTACCATTGAGTTATATTGCCGTAAAGGAAGGTATGTATTATGTTAACTTATAATTTATAAGAACCTTTCATTTGTATCAATTTTGCGTACAAATGAATGTGGATACGAAGTTTTATTTAAAAACAAAGAAAATAAGGAATATTAAAATGCTATTAGGTGTTCTCAGCGCATAAAGTATCTCTCATAGAAATAAATAAATAAAAGAAAGGAATTTAATTCATTCCTTTCTTTATTATTAACGAGTTTGTTCGTTTCTACTAGATTTTCTACTATTACTTCTAGAATTTTGATTATTTTTTTGATTGTTTCTAGAATTATTATTAGAATTTCTACTATTACGTGAATTATTATTATTTTTTTCCATAATCTTTTACCTCCCATTAGTATTATGTACTTTTTGTTCATAATCATTCATAGATTATTTTGGAAATTATTGGTCTCTTAATTCATATTATTATTAGGTGATTGTATGAATCTTTTTTTTCCTTTGCTTATTTCTACTATAGCGGGATTGTCCACAACGTTAGGAGCTTTACTTATCTATTTAAAAATTACGCCTCAAAATATTAATAAATTTATTACTTTAGTTCTTAGTTTTTCTTTAGCTATTATGATAGGAATTAGTATAACAGATTTAATTCCTACTTCCCTCTTCCCTTTGCTTAAACTTAAACATGGCCTTTTATATTCCTCTATAGCGTTTATTAGTGGCATTCTTTTAATTAAGTATTTAATTCATAAAATTAATAAAATAGAGAAAAATCAAAGTAATCTTTACCAATTAGGAATTCTAAATATGATTGTTTTAATGCTACATAACTTTCCTGAAGGGATAGCTACATTTTTGTCAAGTTATCAAGATCTTCATTTAGGTTTAAAATTAAGTTTTGCTATTATGCTCCATAATATTCCTGAAGGAATTAGTATTGCTGTTCCCTTATATTATGCTACTCATAGTAAGTTTAAAGCTATAAAAGCCGCTTTTATTTCAGGTCTTTCTGAACCTTTTGGTGCCCTACTCGCTTTTTTACTATTAAAAAATTTTATTACAAATGAACTAATTAGTATTATCTTATTGTTCGTTTCGAGCATTATGATTACTCTTTCTATAGAAAAAATTTATCCTGAAGCTCTTAAGTATAAAGAAAATAAATTTATTATTATCGGTCTAGTTTTAGGCACTTTACTGATTCTTCTTAATCATTTTTTTCTTTAAGAAACATACCTTTTAAAAAGGAGTGAGCATTATAAAAAAAATTGGTATTTTATTACGAGAATTTACAAGTGCTAGTGGAAATGCCCTTAATGGGTTTCGTGGGGATTTACTCCATTATTTAAGACAGTATCCTGTAGAAGTTGTTTCTATTCCAATTGATTATGATAATGATGAAAATCAAGAGTTTTTAGCGGTTTTACCTTTAATTAAAAGGTGTGATGGGATCATTTTGCCTGGTGGTTCTAAAATTCATGCTATTGATAAACGATTTGTTCTTTTTTTATATGAACAAAATCTTCCTGTTTTAGGTCTTTGTTTAGGTATGCAAACCATGGCAGTAACTTTTGATGGGGTTCTAGCTACACTTTCTTCTAATGATCATCAAAGTAAACTTGATTATGTTCATCCTGTGTTGTTAGAAGAAAGTCTTTTGTCTTCCATTTTAAAAAGTAAACGGATTCTGGTTAATAGTCGTCATAATGAATTTGTTAAAAAAACAAAATTAGATTGTGTAGCGTACTCTATAGATGGGATACCTGAAGCGGTTGAGGCGAAGAATAAAACTTTTTTTATAGGAGTTCAATGGCATCCAGAGAGTTTAATCCATGATTCTTATTCTAAATTGCTTTTTGATGCTTTTATAGAAAGTTTGGATAAGTAATTTTTTACTTGTTTTTTTTGTAGTGAGGGTGGTTTTCATAATCAGATTTTAATTTTTCATTTACAACGTGTGTATAAATTTCAGTGGTTCCAATATCACTATGACCAAGAAGTTCTTGAATAATTCGTAAATCGGCGCCATTTTTAAGCATATGAGTGGCATAGGAATGTCTTAACGTATGCGGACTGATTTCTTTTTTTATCCCCTGCTTTTTAGCAATCATTTTTAAATTTTTAAAGAACCCTTGCCTAGAGATTTTATTTCCAAAATTGTTAATAAAAACGTAGTCACTGTCTTTCTTTTTTAAAAGAAGGTTTCGATAAGTTTCAATATAAATTTTCATATATTTGTTTGCAATATCACTAAAAGGACTGATTCTTTCTTTTTTTCCTTTTCCTAATATTTGAAGTAAATCGTTTTCAAAATCAATTTGATTTAACTGAAGATTGACAAGCTCACTGACTCTTAATCCGGTGGCATATAGAAGTTCTAACATGGCTTTATTACGGTAATCAAAAGGTGTTTCTAATTTAATGTCTAATAATTTTTCAACTTCTTCATAGGTTAAAAATTCGGGAAGTTTTTTAGTAATTTTGGGTGCTTTTATATTTTCACAAGGATTTTCTTTTATTATTTCCTCTGTACTTAAAAATTCATAGAAATTTTTTAAAACGGTTAAGTAATGGGCCCTACTTTTTTCAGCCATCTTTTCATTGGATTTTAAATAAGCCAAAATCTCTTCTTTTGTTACTTTTTTGATTGGTTTCCCATTTAGAAATTCTTCAAATCGATTTAAATTATTACGATAGGAGTCAATTGTGTTTTCAGATAATTTTCGTTCAAATTGTAAATAATCTAAATATTTCGTATAGTAGTCTTGATTGGTCATGCTCTTCACTCTATTTCTATTAAGTATTTTTATTTTTTCTTTTGGCTAAAATTCTTGATTTAAAGTTGGTCGTATTTCATTTTTTTTCTTCTTTCTTTCGTTTAATATACCATTTTTTTTTTGTAAAAACTAGGTTATTTTAGGAATTAATGTTATAATATTTTTGGTGGTGTTATGGAACTTTTATCAAATACTTTAAGACCCGAAACGTTAAGTGATGTGATTGGTCAGAGTCACTTAGTGGGTCAAGGAAAAGTATTATTTAATATGGTTAAAAATAGAAAAATTTTCTCTTTTATTTTATATGGTAAGCCTGGTATTGGAAAAACAAGTATTGCCAATGCCATTGTTCATGAACTTAAATTGCCCTATCGTTTTTTAAATGCAACGATTAATAATAAAAAAGATTTTGATATTGTTATTGAAGAAGCGAAAATGAATGGTGAAATGATTGTTGTACTAGATGAAATTCATCGAATGAATAAAGATAAACAAGATTTGCTTCTTCCTTATATTGAGAGTGGTTTACTTATTTTAATTGGTCTTACGACCTCCAATCCTTATCATAAAATTAATCCAGCGATTCGAAGTCGAGTACAAATCTTTGAACTTAAAGAGCTTACTCGAGAAGATTTAGTTGTTGGATTAAAAAGAGCTTTAAAGCACATGAATGGAATTCAAATTGATGAAGAAACACTCAATTATATTGCGACTCTTTCTTCAGGGGATTTTAGAAGTGCTCTGAATTTATTAGAGGTGTGTTACTCCTCTTCTGATGAAAATAAGTTGGTTACCATTGATTTAGTTAAAGCGATTAATAGTAAACCTGTTTTCTTTCATGATAAAAATGAAGATGGCCATTATGATGTTCTAAGTGCGTTTCAAAAGTCGATTCGTGGAAGTGATGTAGATGCTTCTATGCATTATTTAGGTCGTCTTTTAGAAGCAGGGGATCTGGATAGTATTTATAGAAGAATGAGTGTTATTGCCTATGAAGATATTGGTCTTGCGAATCCTTCTATTGGACCGAAGGTAATGGCGGCTATTCATGCCTCGGAACTGATTGGGTTACCAGAAGCGGTAATTCCTCTTGGCGTTGTGGTGACAGAAATGGCCTTATCTCCTAAAAGTAATAGTGCTTACTTAGCTATTCATACAGCTTTGAATGATATTCGAAGTGGAACAACTGGTAATGTTCCTAATCATATTAAAACAAGTAGTACAACTTATAAATATCCTCATGATTATAAAAATGATTGGGTTTATCAAGTGTATTTACCAGAAAATTTAAAGAATAGAAAATATTATCATAAGAAAATGAATAAATATGAAGAAAATATTAATAAATTGTATAATGAAATGAAGGGTGGAAAATAAATGAAAATAGGTATTGTTGGAACAGGTTTATTTAGTGTAAGTGTTGCTATTCGTCTTGCAGAGGTTCAAGGAAATCTTATTGAACTTTGGAGTGAAAATAAGGATTTGGTTAAAGATTTTAAGAAAACGAAAAAATTAAATACGATTTTTAAAGGGAAAGATATTCCTATAGGCATTACGGTTTCTAATTCTATTGAAGATGTGTTAAAAGAAAAAGATGTGGTTTTTTTAATGTCTAGCATTCCCTATTTTTCTTCTTCTATTGATTTAATAAAGAACTTGATTTCAAAAGAGATTCCTATTGTGATTGGTACCAAAGGTGTTGATAAAACAGGAATGTTTCCTTACCAAATGGCTAAAAAGAGTTTACAAAATCCTCTACTAATTATGAGTGGACCTACGTTTGCTCAAGATATGTGTTCTCACAAACTTTTAGGTTTTACTTTAGCTGGTACGCATAAGAAAAGTAAAGCATTAATTAAAAAAGCATTTTTAGGTAGTGCGATTGTTATCGAAGACAGTAGTGATTTATTAGGGGTTTCTTTAGTGGGTGTTTTAAAAAATATTTATGCGATTGGTTCGGGGCTATTAAAAGAAGCAATGAGTTTAGAAAGTACAAAGGCTTTTTATATCACAGCGGTTTATCATGAAATCTATGATCTTCTTTATCGTTTTTATGGAAAAGAAGATACCCTTTTTTCTTTAAGTTGTCTTGGCGATTTAATCTTAAGTTGTAATTCAGAAGCAAGTCGAAATTTTAGTTATGGAGCTTTATTAGGAAAGAAAAGTTCAAAGAAAGAAATCAATGAATTTAAAAAGAAAAATACCATTGAGGGATTAGAATCTTTAGAATTTATGATTCCTTTAATTAATAAAAAAAGAGCGAAAGCCCCTTTGCTTCGTTCTATTTATGAGATTGTGAATCAAAATCAACAAGTGGAAGATTTTATTGCTGTATTAAAAGATTCAATTCATTAAGTCTTCTAATACAAAGTAAGCTAAATTTAACCCAGCTGAAGCTGGTACAAGGAAGATAGAACCTAGAGTTCTGTCTTTTGTTTTTATCGGAAGTTCTTTACTCCAAACCACAGGAATATTTAAGGGCATGTTTTCTTCTTTTAATAATTTACGCATTTTTTTTGCCAAAGGGTCATTATACGTTTTATTTAGAGTTGTGATTTCAACCAAATTAGGATTTAAGCGATTTCCAGTTCCCAAACAAGAAATGATTTTAGAGTTGTCTTTTAAAGCCTTTTTTATAAGTGAAATTTTTGTTGTTAAAGTATCGCAAGCATCAAGAATGTAATCGTATTTATCAGTCATCATGTTTTCTGAGCTTAAAAAGCATTTTTTTAAGGTAATATGGGCCTCTGGGTTAATCGATTCGCCTCTTCTTTTTGCACATTCTATTTTGGGTTGATTTAGAGTCTCTTTTGTACATAATATTTGTCTATTTAGGTTTGATTTTTCAAAAGTATCGTCATCAATTAGGGTAATGTTTGTAAAGCCAAGACGTATCAAACTTTCAAAAGCAACTCCACCTACTCCACCTACACCTACTAATAAGATTTTAGCTTTTTGAATTTTTAAAAAGAGTTCAGGTTCTATTATTTTTAAAGTTCGATCGAACATTTTTTCCTCCATAATAAAACCCAAGAAAAAGTCTGTTTGGATAAAAACCCGCTCACGCGAGGTGGGCATCACATGATCTATTTTAGGATTCTAGTAACACTTAATGGACTAGTATTCAACACCATAAATCAATTAGATTCCCAAGCATATCCATAGTCGGTTTTATGTAAAACAAACTTATCTCTTAGGTAATTTAATTCTAACATATTTCTTTGTATTATGCAATTCTTTTTAAATATAACCTATTTTAATTTAATTTTCTGTATTGCGTTAAATAAGTTGATTGTGTTTGAATGTTTGGACAAATAATGTCACAATCATATTTCATATAGATGTATTCAGCAAATTTTTTAGGATCCATTCCAAAATGAGCGTAATATTCTTTCATGATTGTCTCATAATTTAAAAAACAGTTTGAAACGATTATGATTCTATTTTTTAGAAGTTTTTCAATTTTTTCTTTAGAGCTACTAAAAGAAATAGCCTCTATTTCTTCTTTTAAATTTTTGTTAAATACTTTATGTTCTGACTTTAAAGTAGACCAATTGTAATAAGTTCCTTCGATAGGTATTGAATCATCATAAGATAAAGGTCCCTTACTAATATAAAGCCAAGAACCATCGATTGAGTTGTCATTTTTTCTTAATGAATCAGCATCCAAAGCTTTATAATATTCTATATTTGTATAAGTTCTTTCACCTAATTGAGATTGTTCAAATACATATCCTTTTTGCAAAAATAATATATCGTGACTTAAATTGTAAGATAGAGATAGATTTTGAATAAACTCCTCATTATGTAGTAGTAGTTGGTTTAATTTTTTCAAAAGAGCGTAATTTTTATAATCTTTTTCAAAGTCTTTATTATTTTCCAATTCTAGAACACTCACAGAAATTTGTTGGTAAATCTCTTTTTCATTTGAATGACTCGCTGTTAGCAAAAGTTCTTTCATAAATTCATAAAGTTGAAATGAAGTGTTATATTTTTCTTCACTATACGTATTAAAAAAATCAAGAGAATTGGTTAGAAATAACTTAATACTGATAAAAAGATTAAGTAAACTTTGATTTTTTTTATCTTGATCTTCTAATCTAAAATTACCTATTTGAAAATATAGTTTTTTTAATTCTTCGTTGTCTTTTTGATAGCGTAATACAGTTTGAATTGCATTGTTTAAATCACATAATATGGGATTTAAATTTCTGTTTAACATAATTTCCTCCTTATTTCAACAAGGAACATTATACTATAAGGATTATTAAAAAATCAATTGGAAATTATAGCTATTTTTTGAAGGTTTTGAAAAGAATTGAAAATCTAAAAACTATTTAAATTTTAACACTAAAAATTCATAGTACATTTTAAATTCCACTATTATAAAAGTAATGTAAAAGAAAAAATGATAACCAAAAACTGTCTTCAATAATTTTTTCTTTTATATATTCTATAAATGTTTTATAAATGTTTTATATTTTTTTTATTAACATAATATTATATACCTCATATATAATAAAAAATGTGTTTGCTTCTTCTTATTCTCTTGCATTTAAAATATCAAATGCTTATTGTGAATAAATTACTTAACTGTAACATTACATCTTGGTCTGGGAGAGATTTTCCTGTCTCCCACTTACTGATGGCTTGTCTTGTTACAAAAAGTATTTCAGCTAAATCATCTTGTGTTAAGTTTCTTTTTATTCTTTCTTTACGAATCTTTTTTCCTATTTCGTTATAGTTTAACATAAGCATTTCTTCTTTCTAATCTTTATTTTTTTGATTTTGAATTTATAATTTTTATTTATTTTAACGGTAAAAATAGTATAAGATATAGCTTTTAGGATTAAAAACTATCAAAGCTTCATCATAAGAAGTTTTTATTAATTTATAATAAATTTCATCTTTATCATATTCAAAATCAATATTCTCTATTAATTTTTTTTGATCATCTTCCTCCAAGTAATCATACATTTTCTTTAAAAATATTTTAATATCTACCCAATAATGATCATTTAAGGCTTCTTTAAATATATCACAATCAATATTTTTATCAAAATAATACTTGGTAAAGAAATCTATTTCCAGTGGAGTTGTTTCTAATATTATTTCCGTTTTATTAGGGCTAGGAATATTTATATTAAGTTCATTTTGTATTAAATTTAGGGGGTTAGGTTTTCTTGTAATTTTATATCCTCCTAAAATAATTAGTCCAATACATATTATTGATATTAGTAAAATACTAATTTCAGATTTTTTCATTATTATTCCTTCTCGTATAATCAATCTTATAGAAATATTAATCTATTTGATTGATCCCTT
>CAOKAG010000013.1 GCA_948466395.1 uncultured Mycoplasmatota bacterium | reverse complement strand
ATTTTCCCATTCTTCGTGAAGTAAGATCCGTTGTAGACTACAACGTTGATAGGCTAGAGGTGGAAGCGTAGCGATACGTTGAGCTGACTAGTACTAATAGATCGAGGATTTAACTTATTTATTTAATTAGATGAATACATTATCTTGTTTTTAAAGGACAAAATCCTTTATAGGTGACGATAGCTCAGTGGATACACCTCTTCCCATACCGAACAGAGAAGTTAAGCACTGATACGCCGACAATAGTGTAAGCGAAGATAGGGAGTTGCCTATTTTTTTTTGTGTTATTTTATATTTTTTTACTTTAAAACTCATAAAATTAATAGGAGTTTTTTTTTATTTAATTTACTTTTTGCGTTATAATAAGACTGAAATAAAAAAAGGAGGCAGAGGTATGGCAAATATTGAAGATTACTTAAAATGGCGTGGAGATTTAACCTTTAAAGTAAATCCCTTTAATGAAGTTGATAACTTGATTTTATCTGAATTGGCTTATTTAAATTTAGAAGGAATTGTGAATAAAAAAATAAAAATAAAAGATGCTGTAGAGGGATATTTAAAAAAGTATACAGAAAAAGAAATTGCAAAAGAATTTTCATTATCAACCAATCCGATTAATTTTTATCGTCAACTTCAAAATTCCATTCGCTTTGGAAATTTAAACATTATTAAATTTGTAAATGAGATGAATAAAACAGAATCTAAGCAATTTTCAGCATTAATTGTAGAAATAGATTTCAATACCATTTATATAGCCTTTAAAGGTACGGATAAGTATTTAATAGGTTGGAAAGAAGATTTTAATTTAAGTTATATGAATGCCGTTCCTTCTCAAGTTTCAGCCTTAAATTTTACAAATAATAACGTAAAATTTCAACATCGCAAAATTTACATGGGAGGACATTCTAAAGGGGGAAATCTAGCAGTTTATGCAGCAACATTTTGTAAAAAAAACATTCAGAAAAGAATTAAACAAGTTTACAACAACGATGGTCCAGGTTTTTTAGATGACTTTGTAGCTTTGCCCTCCTATGTAGCCATACTACCTAAAATCACAAACATTTTGCCTGAAACATCGATTATAGGCATGCTTTTAACTCACAAAGGTCAATACAAAGTCGTAAAAAGTAATACAATAGGAATTTGGCAACACGATGCATTATCGTGGCAAGTAAATAAGGACCATTTTATTACTATTGAAAAAGTAGATGAAACCAGTAATAAAATTCAACAAACCCTAACCGATTGGTTACAAAAAATTGGAAAAAAAGAACGAGAAGAATTTATTAATACGCTTTTTGACTTATTAGATAAAAATAAAATCGAAACTGTAGAAGATTTAATCAAATTAAAACTAAGAAAAATACCAGGTTTACTAAAAGATTTTACTAAATTAAATGAAAAGCAAAAAAAATTAATGATGGATTTATTAAAAGATTTAATCAATGAAGCAAGCAAACATTTTGAACGTAAATCTATTTTTCATACATTAAAACACTTAAATAAAAGAGATTAAAAAAATTGTCAATTAATAATAAAAACATTGAATACAATTAAGTTGTTTTGTTATAATATTTTTAGGTGATAAAATATGGACTACAAATTCACATCCAGAAGCGAAGCGGATACATTGGAATTAGCCCAAAATATTGAAAGTGAAAAATTTCCAAATATGGTTCTATGCCTAGAAGGGGAACTTGGCAGTGGAAAAACTGTTTTTGTTAAAGGATTTGCTCAAGCGTTAGGCATTGATGAAAACGTTACATCTCCAACTTTTAATTTAGTAAAAGAATATTTAAATGGGGAATTACCTTTATTTCACATGGACGTCTATCGACTAGAAGGCGCTTGTGAAACAGTAGGTTTTGATGAATATTTTAACCGTGGCGGTGTATCAATTGTCGAATGGTCAGACTTAATATGTGATTGTTTGCCAGAAGAAAGATTAGATATTAAATTTAAAGTGATAGATGAAAACACTAGAAGATTAATTTTTGAACCTCATGGTAAAGACTACGAAGATTTATGTGATAGTGTTCTCTAAATGTGTTATAATAAGGCTCATTTAAGAGTCTTTTTAATTCGGCTTTTGAAAGGAAGAAAAAGAGATGTATACCTTATATTTAGATACTCATTACAATAAAATAATAATCATAATTTATAAAGATGAAGAAAAAATCATTCATAAAGAAATAGAATGCAATTATAATCATAGCATAAATACCATGCCTAAAATGATTGAAAGTTTAAAAGAAGCCAAAATAGAAATCAGCGATATAAAAGAAATAATTGTATGCAATGGTCCAGGCTCTTTTACAGGAATTCGTATTGGAGTAACCATAGCTAAAACCTTAGCATTTACCTTAGACATCCCTATAAAAACCATATCAAGTTTATTATTAAAAGCTATTTCTTTTCAACATGAGGATATTATAATAATTGAAAGAGAAAAAAATGGGGTCTTTATAGCGAAATTTAATGCAGAAAATGAGTTAATTGAAGATTATAAATATCTGAAAAATAGTGAATATAAAGAATTAGAAAATCAAATAAATGGTATAGAACAAAAAGAAATTGATTATGTAAAACTAATTCAATACGCCAAAAAAATAGAGCCCATAAACCCTCATTCAGTTAATCCTTTATATGTAAAAAAAATAGAGGTTCAAAAATGATTAGATGTTTTAAATTAGAAGATAGCAATGCAATTTATGATCTTGGAAACCAACTATCTCCAAATTTTTCTAAAACCAATGATTTAGAAAAAATAGTAGACGATAAATATACAAAAATACTTGTCTATGAAATAGATTCTGAAATTGTGGGTTTTCTAATGTACATCGAATTAGAAAATACAATTGATATTGTAGACATCATTGTAAAAGAAGCGTATCGTAATAAAAAAATTGCCAGTTGTTTATTGGATAACTTAATTACAGAATTAAAAGAAGAAATAAAATGGATTACTTTAGAAGTAAGAAAAAGCAATACACCAGCTATTAAACTCTATCAAAAATTTGACTTTTCAATTATTAATACTCGAAAAAATTATTATGAAAACGAAGACGCTTATTTAATGGGGAGGGAAATAAAAAATGAAAGATAATTATATACTAGCGATAGAAACGTCCTGCGATGAAACAAGTATTGCGATTATAAAGAATGGTTCTGACGTTGAAACGTGCACCGTTTTAACACAAATGGAGACTCATGCTGAATATGGAGGAGTCGTACCAGAAATTGCTTCTCGTATGCATTCAGAAAATATAACCATTCTCTTAGAAGAAACCTTGAAAAAAAGTAAATTAAAGATGGATCAAATAGATGCGATTGCAGTAACGTATTCCCCAGGCCTTTTAGGAAGTTTAATTGTTGGAGTAGAATTTGCTAAAACTTTGGCCCTTGTGTATAAAAAGCCTTTAATCGGTGTAAATCATACCATTGGTCATATTTACGCCAATAGTTTAAAAGAACCCTTAAACTTCCCACTATTAGCTCTTGTCGTAAGTGGAGGACACACGGACTTAATACTTATGAAAAAAGACTATGATTTCCAAATATTAGGAAGTACTTTAGATGATGCGATTGGAGAATGTTACGATAAAGTAGCAAGAGTATTAGATCTAAAATATCCAGGAGGACCAAATATAGATAAATTAGCAAAGATTGGAAAAGTTTCTTATCAATTACCCACACCCGTAAACGATGATACGTATAACTTTAGCTTTAGTGGTCTAAAATCAAGCATCATAAACTTAGTTCATAATGAACATCAAAGAGGAAAAGAAATTAATAAAGAAGACTTAGCCTGTAGCTTTCAAGAAGTGGCCATTGATGAACTGAAAAGAAAAGTCGAATTAGCCTTAAAAAACTTAGAAATAAAAAACATGATTATTGCTGGAGGTGTCGCCGCGAATACCTATTTAAGGGATGAAATTCAGAAAATAGCGGATAAATATAAAGTGCATTTAAGCGTCCCAGAAATAAAATATTGTACCGATAACGCCGCTATGATTGGAGCAGCAGCGTATCCTTTGTTTTTAAAAAAAGAATTTTCAGACTTTGATTTAAATGCTCAAAGTAGTAGTACTATCATTCAATAGTTCTTTTTTTTAGCTAAAAATAATGTTAAAATGAACTTGGTGATACGATGACTTTATATGACAAATACTTTTTAATAACGGTGATAACGATTCTAATCACAAGAATCGTAGTGTATAAATTTAATAAACCCAGTCCAACTATAAAAAATTTTAGAACACACCATTGGATGTTTGGATTCCTGTTTTCAATTATCCTTTTTTTAATTTCAAATTTTTATACCAATATCTATTTATTATCGATAAGTAATGGGATATTTTTAGATGATATCGGCTTGATAATAATTAAAGGTAAGACTCATGAAGACAATTATAGTCCTGAATCCTTTATGATATTAATCTTTTTTATTCTTCTTTTATTTATTTTTAGAGAAAATATTATTAATTTCTATTCTGCCTTGTAAAGTTTTACTTTAATGTAGAATAGAGTAGTTTGACGACTTAAAAATGCTTCTTATACTAGGCTAGGGCAATAGTATTTTTATCCAATAATTTAATATTAAATTTTTACTATAAATAGAGTTCTCTATAAATAATGATGAATTAGATCTTTTTTCTGAAAGACCTAAAAATAAATTCTGTTTATAAAAAAAAGAATTTAAAAATCCTTTTTGTTTTGCTCAAACTTTTTCCATAAACTTTCTTCATCATAAAGGGCTTTGATTTCTTTTCTTTTTTCAACATAAGCATCAAATGTTCCAATAACACGTGCTGGATTACCAGCTACAACTGTATTAGGAGCCACATCATTAACAATAACACTTCCCGCTCCAATGACCACATTGGGGCCTATTTTAACATTTGGAAGAATAGTCGTATTGCATCCAATAAATACATTATCCATAATTTCAATACAGCCATTCTTATAAAGAAATTCTCCTTGATTTAAATGATTTAAACCTAAATGAAAAACATCATGCGTAACAAAGGTAACATTGCTTGTTACAATAACGTTATTGTGAAATTTAATGAGTTTTGGATCAGAAGGAATAAAGCGGGGTTGGAAAAAAAAATGCTCACCCACACTTTTAAAAATGTGATGCTTTAAAATATATTTTACTCTTTTATCACTATTTAGAATTAATGCAATTCTAAGTCTTTGTAACTGATTTTTTGTATAACTTTTCATTCTATCCCTCTTAAACATCATATCAATTTTTCCAAAAAAAAGGAAGATTAACTTTCTTCCTCAGTAGGAGTGCCTGGAACAGGAATTTCAGGTTTATCAACTGTATCATCAGGATCGGTTTCATTTCCATTATCATTATCTTGATCTGTATCTGAATCATCTGGATTAGGATCGGGTTTGTCATCATTTGGACCTCCTGGTGGTAAATCAATATCAGGTTTATTACTTTCATCTTCATCCTCATTAGGTTTTTGATTAGGTCCATTCGATTCGCAAGCTTCATTAATAGTAATTGTAATACTAGTAATACTTTTAACACTTGTTCCAATTAAAACATTTTGATTTCCAATAAGGCCAGGAATGCCATCACTACAAGCAAATTCTTTAATTAAAGTAATTTGATTTTGATTAGCCCATTCCTCCGCTTGACTGACTGTCTTACCAATTAAATTAGGAACCGTTGTTTCATTTTTGTCGCCTCTTATTCCTTTACCAATGACAGGAGATTCATAAACTTCATTATAATCATACTCAAAAGTTTTAATCATTTCTTCCTTTTTAATTCCTAAATTAACTTCCAACGCGTCTTTTATCGCCTTTAAACTCTTTTCATAATAACCTAAAGCAGATAGTTGCATGCCACTGACCATAACAGGTAAATTATAAACCTCTAAATACGTTTTTTGAATGGTAATAAAATCATTTCCTTTTAAACTTTCAAATAACATATTTTTTAAAGTTTGATAAAAAGATAAGAGTTGCGTAGTAGATAAATTAGTAGCAATATTTTTACCAATCACGTCTAATAAATTCTCGAAATCACTAAAACTACTAACGGTCATAATCTTTTTAGACAACGCTTCAACTATTTGTTGTTGATGTTTATTTCTGGCTAAGTCACTTGCTAAATAACCATGTCTATTTCTAGCATAAGCAAGGGTTTGTTCTCCATTTAAATGTTGTGGACCTGTATTCATACAAACCAAATCTTTCATACTTCGATTGGCATTACTTTCACAAAGTCTTCCTTCACCATATTGCTTAATATAATTTTTATAATCAGGAGGTTCGACATCAATATCTAAGCCACCTAAAGCATTAACAAGATCAATAACTCCATTAAAATTAATCTTAGCATAATAATCAATATCAATTCCCACTAAATTTTGAACCGTATTAATAACACACTCGGTTCCATAAGCCGCTGAAGAATTAATTTTATGACTTCGATTTCGATTACAAGCAATAGGAACATAAGTATCTCTTGGAATACTAAACATAGTAGCTGTTAGCGTATTCGGATTAAAAGTAATTAACATTAACGTATCGCCATTAAAAGCCGCGTTAGCATTTAAACCATCAATCTCTGAATCAACACCCATTAAAAGGATAGTAAAGGGTTCAGTTAATTTCTTATTACTACTAGTAATCGTCTTGGTCTTTAACTTTTCACTGTATTCATAAAGAACTTTTGTCTCCTCACCAATACGTTCAAACGCCGCTTCACTTCCAAAAATAATCGCATAATTACTAGAAACAAAAACAGCATCAATTTCTTTATTATATAAAGCATTTAACATGATGTAATAATCGTCATAATATTTAATTTCACCTTTAATCTTTTCCTTAGTCTTTAAAGTATTCGCTAAAACATAACCTTCAATATCCTCATTATTGTCAATCATGCCAATTTTACTCGTACTCTTTAATTCTGTTTCTTTTAAACTAATTAAATTGGTCGTATAAACGGTGTATTCTTGATTGGTAAACATTTCTATTTTACTGTAAAGTTTATGGATAACTAAGCTTGAAAACAACATCACAAGGCATAACAAGAGACTAATAATCGTTAAAAAAACAAATTTTTTATATTTTTTTACAATAAGTGTGGATAAACCAAAAAGTAAATACAAGAAAAACCATAGGGAGAAAAAAACAAGTACAACCATTCGAATCGTTGTTTCAATCCCTACCAAACTTAATATAGACTTAACAAATAAAACGTAAAGAACAATATAAAGTAGGTTGAGAAGTAAGTAAATCGCTTTCCCAAATTTATTGGTCCTTTTTAATTTTCTAAATAATACCTTCATGTCTACTTCCTTTCTCTATTATCTACAATTATATAAAAAGTAAAGGTAGATTACAAGTAATGATTTTTATTGACGTATAATTGACACATAACGAAAGCATTTTCAAATTTTAGATTTAATGGTAAAATAAAAGAGGTGTTTTAAATGCAAAAAAAAATAGACAAAAGTATCCTTCTTTTTTTAATTTTACAACCCTTTTTAGATGTACTAACTTCTATAGGAATACACAACAATTGGAAAGGCTCAATTGGCCTTTTAATAAGAGGAGCCTTTTTTATATTTGTTCTTTTCTATTTAGTAATTAAAAAGAAAGAAAAAAAAGGAGTCTTTGCTTTAATTTCTTATTTAATAATAGAGATGTTTTATTTTTATAGTTCAACAACAAACGCTTTATTTAGTGAAGCATTTAACTTAATAAAACTATTTTACTTACCTTTTTTACTTCTTTTTTTTAATCACTATGAAAACAAAAGCATAAATGAAAAATTGATAACTATGCTCTATTTCATCTACATGAATTTAATCATTATTCCCTACATATTTAATATAGGTTTTGATATTGTATACGAAAACAAAGAAGGTTACTTAGGACTTTTTTATGGTGGAAATGAACTCAGTGCGCTTTTTATAGGGTTATTACCTATTGTTTTAAACTTTATTTTAGCCCAAAAAAACCTTTTTTTAAAACTCTTTTTTTTCTTAGAACTAGTGATGATAATGGTACTAGTAGGAACAAAAACTTTATTTTTAGGAATAGGTCTTGTTTTTACTCTTTTTATCCTAAAAGGCTTAAAGAAAAACGTTCAATCCTTCTCTAAAAAAAGAAAGAGTCTGATGATTCTTGCCATAGGTCTTTTCCTTTTAACCAGTAGTCTTCTTATACCCAAAACACCAGTATATAAAAATTTCAAAGTCACTTTAAATTATTACCAGATTCATTCGATGAAAGACTTTGTTTCAATAGATACAATTGATAAAGTGATTTTTTCAACGAGACTAAGTTTTTTAAAAAATATCCATAATTATTATAAAGAAAGAGAGGTAAAAGAAAAACTTTTTGGTATAGGAATAACTAAAATAAATCAAATCAAAGACATTGAAATTGACGTTTTAGATATTTTCTATTCTATTGGAATCATCGGATTTCTTATTTGGTTTCTTTTTATGATTCTAAGCATTAGAAAAAGTAAGTTAAAAGGCATCTATCAACTTAGCTTATTCTTATTCCTCTTTATTTCTTTATTTTCTGGTCATATCTTAAACAAGCCCATGGTTTCAACATTTATTTCTTTATTACCTCTTTTAAATAAAAATAAAAAAGAAGAATAAAATGAAAGAAAGGCATTGACAAAAGACTGACAAAAAAACGACAATAAATTTTGTTTTTTCCTATTTCAATGATATAATAATAAAGACAATAGGAGGGAGAAAAATGAAAAAAACAATAAAAAAAATTTTAAATATAAATCTCATTATTGCTTTATCATTTTCTTCACTCTTTCCTTTTAAAGCAAACGTACATGCCGAAGAATTAATCATGGGAACCATCTTAAATGAAACGCAATATTTAAGAACGAGACCCACAACAGATACGTTAAACAATCAAAAATTAGTTCATTTTTCTACAGGAGACATCATTACATTGTTAGGAACAGAAAGAACCGCTCCAACATCAGGATGCACAACCGGTTTTTATAAAGCGACTTATAAAGGGTATACAGGTTATGTCTGTGCGGCAGGAGTAAAAATCGGTAATCATGATGTATACCAGCGACCTTGGACAAGTCCCAAAAAATCCATTGTCGGAGGAGGAATTTACATCAGTGGTTCCTATATCGCTCAAGGTCAATTTACGAGTTATTTAAAAAAATACAATGTGAATCCCAGTACAAACAATATGTACAATCATCAGTACATGGCAAATATTACCGCGCCATCAAGTGAATCAATCACAACCTATAACGCTTACAATAAAAATGGTTTTTTGGATTTACCTTTTGAATTTAGTTTACCAATTTTTAATAACATGCAAGAAAAATACGATCGTCCAGGAGGAAACATAACTACTGTAGAAAGACAAGACGCGATAACCGATCCTGACTTTGAAGAAAAAATAAAAGCGTTCCCAGAATCCTATAAACCCTACTTACGAAGATTACATACCCTTCATCCGAATTGGAAATTTAAAGCTTTAAACACGAATGAAGATTTTACTTTTGCTGTAAATACAGAAAAAATAGTAGGAGCCATTCAAGGACCAAATGGATGTTACGAATTAAATGATGATGGAAGTCCTGTTCAATTTGGGAACGATAAAGGTTGGTATTATCCTAATTTTGAAGCCACCGCTTATTATATGGATCCGAGAAACTTTTTAACTGAAAAGTACATTTTTCAATTTGAAAGTCTTGAATATTCAGAAAATCATACAGAAAGCTTAGTTCAATCTATTTTAAATAATACTTTTATGAGTGGGATTTCTATTTTAGACAATCAGTCTTACGCCTCAATTTTTATTGAAGCTGGAAAAACATCGAATGTCAGTGCCCTTTACTTAGCTTCATTAGCTCGTCAAGAATCAGGAACAGGAGGAGGAGCCGCTACCACTGGAAACAAATTTGAATATGGTGGAATAGAGTATTCTGGCTTATTTAATTTTTATAATATTGGTGCTAAAAGTAGTGCTAGTGTTCCTTATAAAGAAGGATTAAAATGGGCAAGTGGAGGCTTTTGTACCCTTTGTGCAAACGATACCATCTACGATAAACCCCTTACTCTAAGTGCAAACTTAGAAGCAATAGGAATTAAAAATACTAATAATTTTGCTAAAGGATTTAATGTAGGAGAATCCATTGCTAGTCTTAAAAATAAACTTCAAAACAAAGAGATAGCAATTAATAGTACAACAGACATTATTTCAACAGGAACAACGTTTAATTTAAAAGAAGAGAATAGCACCGCTGTTATTTTAGGAGACTTAACAGGAGACGGTAAGATTAACTCAGCGGATTTATTAGCCATGAGAAAACATTTACAAGGAACCGCTAAATTATCAGGAGCGTATTTAGAAGCAGCAAAATTAGTGAATAACAATGTCAACTCAGCGGATCTTCTAAAATTAAGACAACATCTTTTAGGAACCAATAATATAATTCAAGAATAGAGGTAAAAATGAAAAAGAAAATAGTAAGTCTATTAATCATAATGGCATTATGTCCTGTTATTACCCATGCCGCAGCTACTTACTCTATGTATGCACCCTCATCAGTTGAAAACGGAAATACAGTGACAGCCACCCTTACGTTAAAAGCAACAGCCGCTTGGAACGTCAAAATAACTTCAGCGGGGTCAACCAGTGGGTGTACCACAAGTTTTGCGGATGCTACCAGTAATGGAAAAAATGCGACAAAAACATTAAGTGTGACTTGTAAAGCAACAAGCCTAGGTGTCATTTCTTTTACAGCAACAGGAGACATAACGAATGAAGATGGAGCAACAACCAACGTTTCAGTTACCAAAAAGACAACAGTCGTGCCACCACGTGAAAAATCAAGCGATGCCAGTTTAGCATCTTTATCCGTTGAAGGATATGAACTGAGTCCTAAATTTGATAAAGAAACCTTAAACTATAAAGTCCAAGTTCCCTCAACCGTAGACAAAATTAAATTAGACGCGAAAGTAAATGAATCACATGCTTCATTAACAGGAACCGGAGAATATGAAGTAACAGAAGGCATAAACACATTTAAAATCCTAGTAACGAGTGAAACTGGAAAAACGATGGAATACACAGTCAATGTCATTGTCGAAGATCAAAATCCTATAGAAATGACTATCAATAACGAGAAATATACGATTATTAAAAATCCTAAAAGCTTAACCCAACCCAACTTATTTGAAGAAAAAACAATTAAAATAAACGAGTTTGATATTCCAGCATTTTATAATGATGTTTCTAAAATGACTTTAATAGGGATTAAAAATGCTTCTGGAGATATTTTTCTAGCGATTTATAACGAAGAAGAACAAAGCTATCAATTCTATCACGAGTACAAAAACAGCAATTTAACGCTTTACATTACGGATTTCAAAGAAGAAATTGAAAATTATAAAAAAGTCACGCTGACCATCAATGATCAAAACGTTTCCGCTTATAAATTTCAAGAGAACAGTCGCTTTGCTATCATTTACGCTTTAAATCTAGAAACAGGAGAATACAACTATTACAGTTACGATACTAAAGAAGAATCTTTTCAAATCTGGAATAAAGAAGAAATAGAAGCATTAGAAAAAGAAAAGAAAACCTATTATTATTCAGCCATTGCTTTTGCTGGAACAGTCGTGTTTTTCCTTTTAATCATCATTTATTTGATTCGAAAAAGTAGTAAATACAAAAAAATTATCAACAAAGCCAAAGCCAAACATGCTAAGAAAAAAGAATTAGAAGAGAAAGCAATTAAAGAAGAGAAGAAAGAAGAAAATATTACGGAAGAAAAGTAATATTTTTTTTTATAAAAATAGAGGTGTAATATGTTATAATACTTCAAAAATTTTTAAGGAGAACTTATGAATAAAAATAATATATTATATACAACTGATCAAAATTATTTTCCCCATATGTTAACTTCTATATATTCACTTATTGAAAACAATTTAGAAAATACTTTTAAGATTCACATCATTCATACGGGCTTAAAAACAAAAGAAGATAAATTATTAAATCAAATCCTAACACGTTACCCTAATGTAGACATTCAAACCTATGATTTTATGAAAATAGCATATTTGATAGAAAAATTTAATATTCCAAAATGGAGAGACGGTAATATATCAAATGCTCGTTTATTTTATCATGAAATGATTCCACATGTTGAAAAAATTCTTTATTTAGATTGCGACACAATAATAGTAAACCCTATAAATGAATTATTTCAAATGAACAATGATCATGCTGTATCTGCCGTAAAAGAGATAGTCACTCCTAAACATTTAAAAGGCAAAGTGAACAAATATTATAATAGTGGAGTGTTACTTTTTAATTCAGAAAAGTGGGAAAGCGACGATTGTCTTGCAGAGATGTATGATACCATAAAAAATCTCCATGAAAAATTAATTTATCCAGATCAAGATTTAATCAATTTAACATTAAAAGAAAAAATTGGTACTTTACCAATCAATTATAATATTTTACCCTTAATTGCTTTAACAAGAAAATATCCTCACCTTAGTAAAAAATTTTATGAAAAAAAAGACTTTTTTTATGAGTATAAAGAAGCCATGTTAGCATTAAAAAATCCTAAAATTTACCATCATATAAGTTATTTAAGCACAAGAGTTTGGGAAGAAAATAAAATACATCCTTTTAACGATGAGTATAAGTTTTATAGAAAAAAGTGGGACAATGCTTTTATTAAGAAAAAGAATTCATTCTTTTTAGCTAACCTTCCAATAGCTTCAGTTTTAAGTTTGGCTGTCAAATCTTATTTAAGTGATGAAACTCATGACAAAATAAGAAAAATAATTAAGAAATAAAATCATAATGGATTATTTTAAAGTTTAATTAAAGAATGATTTTCTTTTTTTAGCCCCATACTATAAAAAGAAATAATATAGACTTTATAAAGTGCTTTTGATAAAATGAAATTGGAAGTGGTTTTGATGTATGTGAATGGTCACGACATATTTATAATCGTATTTATAACTTTTTTGAGTAGTTTAATCTTAACACCAATGGTTGAAAAAGTAGCGCGACACGTTAAAGCCCTAGATTATCCGAATAAAAGACGTTTAAATAAAATTCCCATGCCAACTATGGGAGGACTTGCTATTTTCTTATCTTTTATGCTTGGCTATATGCTTTATGCAAGAAGTAGTGTGCAAATGCTTTCGATTTTAATAGGAAGCTTTCTATTAATTCTTATGGGAATGATAGATGATATTAACCCCATTAAAGCCAAATATCAATTAGTTGTTCAATTAGCTGCCGCCGCCATTATAGCTTTTTATGGAGGAATTACTTTAGATTACGTAAGTATTTTAGGAGTAAACATCACTTTTTTAGCTCCATGGAATTATCTGATCACTATGATCATTATTGTTTCAATTATTAACGCTATAAATTTATCGGATGGATTGGATGGCTTATCATCAGGGATTAGTTCTATTTACTTTTTAACCATCGCTATCATAGCTTTTATTATGAACGCCAAAGAAGGATTAGACACCACTTTATCTTTAATTATGTTAGGGTCAACTTGGGGATTCTTAGTCTACAATTTTCCTCCTGCTAGAATTTATGTTGGAGATACAGGAAGTAACTTTTTAGGATTTATTATTGCTGTCATTGCTCTCTTAGGGTATAAAACCGCTACCTTTACTTCTTTAATTATTCCTCTTTTAATATTAGCAACTCCTCTAATTGATGTCTTTTTTTCTATAATCAGAAGAATTTTAAAAGGTCAAAACCCCTTTAACACACCAGACAAAGAACATTTTCATCATCAACTTCTTAAAATGAAATTCTCGACGCGCTCATCCCTTTTAATTATCTATGCCATCGATATCCTCTTTGCTGCTGTTTCTATTTTCTATGCTCTGGGAGATACCTATTACGCTATATTTATCTATATTGGTTTAATGATCGTTTTTTTATTCATCGTTTTAAAAACCGATATATTATTTAAAAGAAGTAAGGAGTCCAAAGATGCAAATAAAAAAAATCATCGCTCAAAATCGAGAAATCATTAGTTATCTTATTGTGGGGATATTAACAACCCTTGTAAGTTTAAGTACCTATTTTATTTGTACACATACCTTTTTAAATCCAGAAAATGCGTTTGAAATTCAAATCGCTAATCTCATCTCATGGTTTTTGTCAGTAACGTTTGCTTACATCACCAATCGTATTTTTGTATTTAAAAGTCAATCAAAAAATTATATAAAAGAGATTTTAAGTTTTTTTACCTCACGAATGGCAACGCTTTTAATGGATATGGGAATCATGTTTTTTATTGTAACGTTTATGCACTACAACGATGGAGTAGGGAAATTAATCAGCCAAGTTTTTGTGATCGTTGCTAATTATGTCTTAAGTAAAGGATTTGTTTTTAAAGGAGAAAATAAGAAATGAAATGGATAAAAAATAACTTATTAACTTTAGGAATCTTTTCCCTCTCATTCATCCACTTATGCACACCGCTATTTTTTAAAAACAATCATTTTTCTTTAGTTATTAACACCATTTGTTTCTTAATTGCACTGATTTATTTATTAAAAAAGACAAGTCATCAGAAAGTGATTTTTTTATTAATAGGTTATTTTTTAATAGAATTCCTTTACTTATTTACAATAAAAGGGTCTTTTTTTATAAACGTTTCTCAAGTTTTAACCATTTTTTCTCTTCCTTTGTTTATCCTATTTTTTTCAAATCTTCCTAAAAAAACAAATCATCATCAAATAACGTTTCTCTTTGTCTTCTTTTTTATTCTTTCCTTATTTTTACAAAACAGTGACGAACTGAATCGATTAAATTTAATTTTTTTACCCTTTATTTTAACTTACGCTTTTAAAAGCCATAGTTATCTTTTAAAAATGATGCTTTTTGTTTTAATTTTTTTAACAACTTTAAGAGCTAAAAATACCCTTTATACGTTGAGTTTGTTAACAATAATTGTTCTTTTCTGTTTCATCAATTATAAAAAAATACTAAAAAGTATAAAAAAGAACGAATTAAAAAGTTTAGTCTTTCTAGCTATGCTCCTAGGAATTATAGCTTTGTCGATACCACCTATAGAGGGAAGGTCATTAATCAAAGAAAAAGCTTTTTCCAATCTTTTTAGCGAATTAGACTTATCTTCTAGTTCTATTTTATTAGGGGGTCATTTTTCTTTCCAGAATAGCAATGATGCCTTGAATCTTTTTGCTTCTTTGGGAGGAATCGGGTGTTTAGTTTATTCTTTCCTTCTTATTTATATCTTTATAAAAATCAAAGGATTTAAAAATAATAAACTCGCTTTAAGTTGTTTCTTAATTTTATCTTTCGTGACAAAAAATACCCTAACCAATCCTTTTTTAATTCTTTTATTATCTTTTTTATTTCTTAAAATAGATAAAAAGAAAGAAGACAAAGATGTTCTTCTCGTATCGAATATGTATCCAAGTCTTAAATACCCGCATTATGGAATATTTGTTAAAAACACCTATGATTTACTTATCGACAAGGACTATAAAGTAGATTTAGTCGTCATGTATAAACAAGACAGCTTTATAAATAAATTCATTTCTTATTTAAAACTCGTATCGTTATCCTTTTTTAAAGCCATTTTTAATAATTACAATTACATTTATGTCCACTTCGCTTCTCATTCACCTATCGGTGTTCTTCTTCCTTATTTTTTTTCTAAAGAAACAAAGTTGGTCATGAATACACATGGTAACGATATAGTCCCAGATCAAAAAGAAGACGAGCGCTATTTATTTATTAGTCGGCTTTCAATAAAACTAGCGGACGTTGTGGTAGCCCCTTCCTTTTATTTTAAAAACATTTTATTAAGAAAATACAACGTGCCAAAAAATAAACTAGTTGTGTACCCATCAGGTGGAGTCGATGTCATAAAATTTCATAAAATACCAAAAAAAGAAGCTCAAAAAAAATTGAATCTGGATAGCAAAATAAAGTACTTTGCCTTTGTAGGACGCATTGAAAAAGACAAGGGTTACGATACTTTAATAAAAGCGATGAATCATTTGAAAAAAAGGGAAAAACTAAAGAACCTAAAATTTATTCTTGTCGGAAGCGGTCGAGAAGAGAATCGACTAAATGATTTAATAAAAAAAAATAAGCTTGAAAAAAGCATCATTAGAAAACCTCTAGTTGACCAACAAGAACTCGTTTCTATCTATAATAGTGTCGAAGCTTTGATTTATCCCACAAGAAGAAAAAGCGAAAGTTTAGGTCTTACTGGATTAGAAGCGATGGCTTGTGAAACCTTAGTCATTGGTAGCAATAAGTATGGTCCTAGCGATTACTTAAAAAATAACGAAAACAGTCTTACCTTTAATCCATTAGATGATTTAGAAGTAGCAGATAAAATAATAGAAGCTTTAAATATGAGCGAAAAAGAAAAAAGTAAATTAATCAAAGAAGGACGTAAAACAGCACAAAGCTACAGTTTAGAAAATACAAAAGCGCTATTTTTAAAGATATTTACAAAATAAATAAAGAAGACAATCTTAAAAAAAGAGGTCTTTTTTTTGAGTAAAATTACATTTTTTCCCATTTCTTTTTACTTTATGATAAAATGATAAAGAGGGTCATGTATGAAAAATGCAATAATAATTTTAAATTACAACGATAGTGACAACACCATGAAAATACTAAAAAAAATAAAAAATTATAAAATACTAGATTACATTATTGTTGTAGACAATAAAAGTACTGATGATTCTTTAAAAAAATTAAAACCCTTTGAAAACGAAAAAATAAAAATAGTCTCTGCTTTAAAAAATAGAGGCTATGCCGCTGGAAATAATGTTGGAATGAAATATGTTTTAGAAAATTTCAAGGTACAAAATATCATTATTTCTAATCCAGACATTATTGTAGAAGAAGAAACCATAAGCCATCTTTTAAAGCATTTAAAAAAGAAAGACCTAGCGGTCATTGCTCCAGTAGTAAAAGAACCGAATGCCATTTCGCGAGGCTGGCGTCTTCCTACGTTTTTTTCAGAACTTGTAGCAAATATGCCATTTTTTAGAAGATATGAAATGAATCTTTTAGCTTATCAAGACGAGGACTATCAAAAAGAATTGACTCAAGTAGAAGTAGTCAAAGGCTGTTTTTTTATCATCAAAAAAGAAGCCTTAGAAGCTATAGGTCTGTTTGATGAACATACGTTTCTTTATTATGAAGAAATCATTATGGGAAAAAAATTAAAAGATTTACATCTAAATACTTATATAGATAATAATAGTAGGGTCATTCATGAATTATCCCAAAGTGTAGATAAAAGCGTAAAAAAAATAAATAAGTTTAAATACTTAAAAGAAAGTCAATACTATTATGAAAGAGAGATAAATAAGATGGGTAGGTTTAAATTGTTTATTTTGCGTCTCTTTTATTACCTATATTTAGGAACATTAAAAATGACACTTTTATTCAGGAGGTAACATGAAAAATATTATTATCATTGGTGCTAGAGGGTACCATTACAATTATGGAGGCTGGGAAACATTTGTTACCAACTTAATTGACAACTATCAGGATAAAAAGGTAAAATTTCATGTACCAGAAATTACTAATGAAAAAGTCAAAAAGAAAAAAATAATTGAAAAAAACAACGTGTCTTGTCTCCAAATTTATTCACCCAATTTAGGGTTTGTCACCATGTTTAATTATGCCATACTAGCTTTAAAATATATGAAAAAATACATTGAAGAAAATAAGCTAAAAAACGTCACGATATATGTTTTAGGTTGTCGCGTTGGTCCATTTTATAAAACTCTAATCCGTCCTCTTAAGAAAATGGGAGCTAAGATTTATTTAAATCCAGATGGATTAGAGTGGACAAGAGAGAAATGGAATGGTTTGATTAAGCAATGTTTTAAAATAAGTGAATATTGTATGGTTAAACAGAGTGATAAAATTATTTGTGATGCCAAAGCCATTCAAAATTATATTGATAATCGATATAAAAAATTTCATAAAGAAACCCATTTTATACCTTATGGAGCGTATTTAAATCAACAAGGTTTACAAAATGAAACTGTAAATAAGCTGTTCAAAAGGTATAAATTAAAAGTCAATAACTATTATTTAATTGTCGGTCGCTTTGTCCCAGAAAATAACTACGAACTCATGATAAGAGAATTCATGAAAAGTAAAACTAAAAAAGATTTAGTCATAATATCCAACATAGAAGAAAATAAATTTTATAAAGAATTAAAAGAAAAAACTAAATTTGATACAGACAAAAGAATTAAATTTGTAGGTGCCATTTACGATAAAGAAGCTCTTATCTACCTAAGAGAAAACGCCTATGCCTATTTACATGGACACAGCGCGGGTGGAACCAATCCTAGTCTACTTGAAGCCTTAGCCACCACTAAAGTAAACATTTTATTTAATGCGGTTTACAATGTTGAAGTAGGCATGATGGCTGGTCTTTATTTTAGTAAAAAAGAAGGCGACTTAAAAAAAATAATAGAAAAAGTAGAACAATTTGATGAAAAAACAAGACAAAAATATGGTGAGTTAGCCAAAGATAGAATAAAAAAAGAATACACTTGGAAATTAATAGTAGAAAAATATAAGAAAATTTTATGAGAAGGGATAATTTATGGAAAAGGAAGATTTTTTATTAGGACCAGCTAAATACAATCAATTAGGATTAAACGAAGAATTAAATAAATATGAACCAGTAGATTATAATTTTGATATAAACAACAAAAACGATAGTCATGCCCTTTTAGCAAAAAGAGTAACTAAAAATGCCTCTGTTTTAGATGTGGGTTGTGCATCAGGAATAATAGGAAGACTATTAAAAGAAAATAAAACAGAAAATATTGATGGAATAGAAAGAGACAAGATTTCTTATGAAATAGCTAAGAAATCAACTATTTATAATGAGGTATTTCAATTTTCAGTAACGGAAGAGGCATCCATTTCTTATCAAAAGTTTTTTTCAAATCAAAAAAAGTATGATTTTATTATTTTTGCAGATGTATTAGAACATTTAGAAAAACCTTACGAAGTAATTTATAATTTTACCAAGAAACTAAAACCAGAAGGAAAAATGTTAATCAGTATTCCTAATGTAAATCATATAGAGATGATTAAAAATCTGTTTAATAACGAATTTAACTATAACCATGTTGGATTATTAGACAGTACCCATCTTCGTTTTTTTACCAACACTTCTTTTTTTCAGATGATAGAAAATATAAATAAAACCTATGAAATCGCCTTAAGTGTAAATTATTTTGGAAAAACCACTTTTAAGTCAAATTATATCAATGAACTAGACTATTTTAGAAAAGAGCACTTTGCAATCATTCAAAATCTTTTTGAATTAACGCTTGAAAAATCAAAAGAAAGCATTAAATATGTACATCGTCCAAAAAAAATAAATGATTTTAATAATTTTATAAACGAGTTTAGCGAATTAAAAAAAGAAAAAGTGAGGCAAGAGGAAGAAATTGAAAGGTTAAAAAATGAATTACATAAAGTTTATACAAGTAAAAGATATCGTTTTATCTCTAAAATAGCCGATTTCAAAAATAAGATAAAAAGAAGGTGAAGTATGAAAGAAATAGAAAAAGCCATAGAAGTGAAAAATGTGACCAAATCGTTTAAATTGTTCTATGATAAACCCTCTACATTAAAAGAAAGATTAGTTTTTTGGAATAAGAAAAAAGCGGATGTTCGAATAATTTTGAATAATATTTCTTTAGAAATCAAAAAAGGAGAGACAGTGGCTTTAATTGGTGTAAATGGAAGTGGAAAATCAACGCTTCTAAAAATGATGACCAAAATTATTTATCCTACAAAAGGCACAATCAAAACCACTGGCAAAATTACCTCATTACTCGAATTAGGAGCTGGTTTTCATCCAGATTTTACAGGAAGAGAAAATATTTATTTTAATGCTTCCATTTTTGGGCTAACCGAAAAAGAAATCAATGCTAGGTTAGAAGACATCATTTCTTTTTCTGAATTAGGAGAATTAATCGATAGTCCAGTAAGAACCTATTCAAGTGGTCAATATATGCGTCTTGCTTTTTCCATAGCAATTAATGTAGATGCTGAGATATTATTAATCGACGAAATTCTTTCTGTTGGAGATCAACACTTTCAAGAAAAATGTTTTAAAAAATTACAAGAATTAAAAGAAAGTGAAAAAACAATTGTTATTGTAAGCCATAGTTTAGATTCAATTAAAAGTTTATGTACACGTGCTATTTGGATAAATGAAGGTAAAATAAGATTAGATGCGAAAACAGAAAAAGTAATTGAAGAATATATAAAGGTGTGTGGTTAAGATGAAAGAATTAGTTCATAATCTTTATAGCTATCGTTTGCTATTAAAAAGTAATGTTAAAAAAGAGATTCGAGGAAAATACAAAGCTTCTTTTTTAGGAATTCTATGGTCATTTATTAATCCTTTATTAACCGCTTTAGTCTACGCTTTAGTCTTCCCTTTTATTTTAAAAAATACAGAACCGCATTATGTAACATTTATTATCATTGGTATTCTTCCTTGGACCTATTTTACTTCAACGATAATTCAAGGAACAACAGTAATTTTAAATAATGCTGGCATTATAAAAAAAGTCTACTTTCCTAGAGAAATATTACCCATTGCGGTGAATACAAGTGGACTAATTAACTTTTTAATTTCTTGTATCATTATTGCTTTTTTTCTTATCTTTTCAGGAATAGGATTTAGTTTAAATATTTTATATCTTCCTCTAATTCTACTAACACAATATATCTTTCAATTAGGAATAATATTAATCACCAGTGCTCTAGAAATCTATGTTCGTGATGCTGAATACATTATTAATTTCTTTATCAATATGTTATTTTATGCAACACCAATTATTTATTCAGCCAATATGTTTGCGGGAAGTCATATAGAATGGTTAATAAATTTAAATCCAATGGCTTCTATAATAAACAGTTATCGTAATATTTTATATTACCAAACCATGCCAGAGTTAAAATCCCTTTTCATAACGCTAGGGGCGAGTCTAATTCTTTTATATCTTGGCTTCAAAATATTTAATAAACTTCAAAAAGGATTTGCTGAGGAGGTATAAAAATGGCTTTAAAAATAGCAGCAATGGTCACTTTATTTTATCCTCAAAAAGAAAATTTTAAAAATATAGAAAATTACCTTTCAGAAGTGGATAGGTTATATGTAATAGACAATACTCCAAATAAAAACAACCAAAAAGAATTACCTAATCATAAAAAAATAGTCTATTATAATTTTGACAATATTGGAGTGGCAAAAGCCCTTAATTTAGCAGCCAATCTAGCCCTTAGTGAAAAATATAAGTGGTTATTAACATTAGATCAAGATACAGAAATAACAATAAAAATTGTCAAGAAACTAAAAGAAACAGCCTCAAAAGAGGAGACTTCCAAAATTGGAATTATTACTCCTTGGCACAAAACAAAATTAAAAATTGAAAAACCAAAAGAAAAGGTGGATTATCCTCAAGATGTGATGACATCTGGAAATCTTTTAAATTTAGAAATATGGTCTTCCTTAAATGGATTTCAAGAAGATTTCTTTATTGATGGAATCGACATTGAATATGGATTACGCTTGAAAAAAAATCATTATAAAATCATGCGTCTTAATGATTTAGAAATAAATCATGACCTAGGAGATATTTTTTATGTTGGAAACAAACTTTGTACCAATCATAATGGATTAAGACGTTATTATATGAATAGAAATTACCATTACATTTATGAAAATTATAAAAATACGGACTATCAATTTTGTAAATTTTTAATTAGTAATTATAAAACGATGTTAAAAGTTATTTTATTTGAAAAACACAAATTTTCTAAAATTTATGGTTTTTGTTTAGGCTATATTCATTTCAAAAAAGGCGTAAAAGGAAAATTAACGCACTTTTTAGGCAAAACAGTTTAAACAATACAAGGAGAAGTGTTATGAAATTAACAAAAAAAATAATAAAAAGATTAGGAATAGTTGTTTTCTATGATCGAGATGGAATGGTCGATGACTATGTTTTATTTATGTTAGAATCTCTAAAAGAAGCAACAGAGGAGATCATTATCGTTTCCAATTCCGCTTTAAATGAGGAAGAACAAAAAAAGTTAGCAAAATTTACTAATAAACTCAAAATAAGAGAAAATAGAGGACTCGATGCTGGAGCCTTTAAAGAAGTATATTCAGAGTACCAAAATTATATAAAATCTTTTGATGAATTAGTGTTATTAAATGATACTTTTTATGGTCCATTTCTTCCATTTAAAGATATAGTAAAAGCAATGGAAGAAAAAGACATCGATTTTTGGGGTTTAACCGCTAATTATGAAAGTCCAAATGGCTTTGAAAATCTATCTGACAAATCTATCGCCAGTCATATTCAAACTTTTTTTATTGCTTTCCGAAATAATGTACTAAATAGTGAAGCCTTTAATCAATACTGGGAAAAATACGATATAAAAAAAATGCAAACCTTTGAAAATGTAGTTACAAAACATGAAATTACATTTACACATTATTTAGAAAAAGCTGGATATAAATGGGATATTTATACCAATTTAGAAAAATATCATAGTAAACATATTGAAGAAAATTATAACTATTATGCCTATGCATCGTACGATTTAATTAAAAATTATAATTGTCCTTTTATTAAAAGAAAAAATTTTGTTTTTGAAAAAAAAGATGCTTTTTATTTAACAAATGGAGACGATACAAAAAAAAGTTTAGAGTACCTTGAAAAAAAACATTTGTATAACACCAATTTAATTTGGAAAAACATCACGAGACTTTATACACCATGGGAAATTTATTATGGGTTAAATTTAAATTATATCGTTCAAGAGAAAAAAGTTTCTTCCATAAGCTATACCATTTTATTAATTTTAGAAAACGAAAAATATTTAAGTTATTATAGTGATTTTATTCTTGCAAACGATGACCTTAATATTCAAGTTATGACAACGAATAAAAAAATAAAAAAAGAATTAGAAAAAATAAAGATAAAACAAACTTCAAAAGAAACATTTAATTGGAAGAATTATCAATATATTGGAATAATTAAAGATGATTATTTTTATAATATACCTATTCCTTTAGTTTATGAAAACAATTGGAACGCAATTAAACAAAATGGTTTTGCTAATTCAGATTACATTAATGGAATTCTTGATTTGTTTAAAAGAAAAGTCTATCTTGGAATGTTAATCTTACCAGTCTGTTTTCATGGAGAATACTTTAGTATCCATTCGAAACCAGAAACGACTATTCCAGCTAATGAAAATGCATGTTGGATAAAAAGTGAATTATTTAATTGGAAGTTAATAGAACAAAAAGATTTTATACAAAAATATATGAAGGATTTAGATAATAAAAACTTAGTCGTAGCTAAAATACATAATGAAAATGAAATCGATACTCAATTAATAAATAGCGAATATGTCATTCATAAAACTTTTAACCAACTAAAAGAAAATCATATAATAGGAAGGACGCTAAATGATTATTTATATAATATAAAACATACCATTTGTTTAATGCAAGGAAAGAATAGCCTGCGTGTCTATTTAATAAAACTGACAAAAAAACTTCATATTTATAATTTTTTAAAAAAGATAAAATCTAGTTTGCAAAAAAGGTCGAAAAAGGTTTGATATTGAATAAAAAAGAAGATTCATTTATAATAAGTTTAAAGCAATAGGCTAGTAATAGAAAAGGATTTAAAAAGATGAAAAAAAGATATAATAAAATGAAAAAAGAAATCATTCTAATAATTCAAAATATAATGCAAAAATGGAACACTTTCATAAATAAAAAATATCCAAAACTATTATTTAAATTTTTGCCGCAAAATATTTTTCTTTTTCTATTATTTTTATTAAGTATAGGAACGATTCTTCATTTTAATCAAAATATTTTAGGAACCGTTTTATATAGTCAACCTATAATGAATGATAACATTGGTCCTATACTTACAGAAGCCGTCGAATTTAAATTAAACAATATAGAAACTGAGGCAAACCCAGATAATATTTGTTTTACTTTTGCTACTTATGGTCGAAAAACAAATTCTAAATATAAGTACGAAGTCTATCATAATGAAAGTTTAATATATGAAAAAAAATTTAATTCAAAAATTCTTAAAGATGGAAAAGTACAATGTTTTCCCTTGAAAGAAATTGAAAAAGAAACCATGAAAGAATACACCGTAAAAATTGTTCCGATTTATACAGATAGTGATAATGCTATTACCATATTTAAAAATAATGAAACAAATGAGCCTTCAATGTTCATAACAAAAAATATACCGTTAAATAGTGGTAGAAATTTAGTTTTAATGCTATTTATAATTTTATTTTTTATAGGAAACTATATAATTAATAAAAAAGAAATAAAACCTGAAAAATTTTGGTTAATAATTTCAATAACGTATTTATTTTGGATAACTTTTATTTACCCACCCTATCAAATACCAGATGAACCTGTTCATTTTTACAGTTCCTATCGAATGACACAAATAGATAAAAATAAAACGCTTTATGAAAATATAAAAAATGGAGAAATAATAACACCTAGTAATATAGAATGTTTGAATTACTCGGATATCGAAAAAACAAATAAAGTCTCAAACTATGAAGAAATGTGGAATTGTTTTAAAGATACAGAGAATAAAGTAGACAAAACCTATGAAAAATACAATTATGTTTCTTCTAGAACCGGATATTTTGCATCTTCTATAGGAATTAAGATAGCGGACATTTTTACAAATTCGCCTTTAATTATTTTTTACAGTGGCAGAATGATAAATACTATTTTATCAATTATAATAATCTTTTTAGCCATTAAAATTATTCCAAAATATAAAGAATTATTACTTGTGGTAGCCACTATACCTATGTTTATTCAACAGCAAAGTTCTTATTCTTATGATGTTTTTATAAATGCGAGTACACTTTTATCAATTGCAATAATAGTAAAAATGATGTATTCAAGTAAAATAAAATGGGGGCTTTATTCGATTATATTATTAATTTGTGGCATTTTTATAACAGAAATTAAAATGATTTATTTGCCTATCATGCTCTTATTATTATTCATTCCCGACGAAAAGTTTAAAAGAAAGAAATATAAATATCTTTATTGTTGTAGTTTGCTTATAGGAATGTTTTTAGGTGGAAAATTAATTGGGATGGTATTTAACAATGGAACTTTACCCAACGTTATAGGAAACTCAGAAAATATGCAACGAATTTTAGAACAGCCTAGTCTGATCTTTTCAATCGCTTTTAATACGATCCAAAAAAATGGTCTATTTTATTTAAGAAGTTTAGTGGGCTATTTTGGATGGTTTAGTTTTAAATTGTCTGATCTTTATATTTATGCTTACGTTATTTGTTTTATTTATTTAATTCGACATAATAATATTATAAAAGAAAAGAAAATAAATACTTGGATTTTTATTGGTAGCATTTTATTGAGTATCGCTGCAGTATTTGCTTCTATGTACTTTAGTTGGTCAAAAGCAGGATTAGATTATGTAGATGGGGTACAAGGTCGATATTTTATGCCTTTATTAGTTCCTATTCTTCTCCTTTGTATGAGTAAAAAAGAAAAAAAGGAAATAGAGATAAAGAACATTTATACATTTATAAATATAATAGTGGTACAATATATATTAACATTATTAGTAGCCTTTTACTAAATTTGGGAGGTATTCATGAAAAATCAAAAAGTAAAAATATTACTCATCATTCCAGCTTTTAATGAAGAAGAAAATATATTAAAGACATATAAGACAATAGAAGACTATAATAAAAAAAATAAAACCAATTATGATTGTATAGTAATTAATGATGGTTCCTTGGACAATACAAGTAAAATTTGTCATGAAAATCATATTCCAATAATTGATTTAATTAGAAATTTAGGAATTGGAGGAGCCGTTCAAACCGGTTATAAATACGCTTTAGAAAATAATTATGATATTGCCATTCAATTTGATGGGGATGGCCAACACGATGTGAACTACATAAAAGAGATAATTAAACCCATTCTAGAAAAAAAGGCCAATATTGTGATTGGTTCTAGATTTGTAGATAATACAAAAAGTGTTTTTAAATCCACTAAAGCAAGAAGAATTGGAATAAATATTATTTCTAAAGCAATCAAATTAAAAACAAAAATAAAAATATATGATACGACCAGTGGCTTTCGAGCTGGAGATAAAGAAATAATAAAGCAGTTTGCACTGACTTATCCAACAGAATATCCTGAACCTATTTCCACTGTAGAGGTAATAAATCATCATTTTAAAATAGCAGAAATTCCAGTGAACATGAAAGAAAGAGTAGGTGGGAAGTCATCTATTAGCTCATGGAAAAAGGCTTATTATATGATTAATGTCATTCTTTCAATCTTATTAATGAGGAAAGGAAAATAAATATGAACTTAAATTTAAGAATATTTTTAGTCATTTTTTCTTTAATATTAATGGTAATTATATTAGCTTTAATAAGTAAAAGAAAATTACAAATCAAATACTCATTATTTTGGTTTTTCTCTTCGTTACTAATTCTTTTAGTAGGAGTCTTTCCAAATTTTATTGAAATATTTACTTCACTAATCGGTTTTCAAACAACTTCAAACTTAGTTATAGGAATCATTTTAGGAATTGTTTTATTTATTACCTTATTACTTACATTAATAATCTCAGAACAAAAACAACGAATTAAATTATTAGTCCAAGAAGTTTCATTATTAAAAGAAAAAATAGAAAGGAAATAAAAGATGAAAGAGTACGATTACTTAATAGTTGGAGCGGGACTTTATGGATCCACTTTAGCTTATGAACTAACTAAAAACGGTGCAAAATGTTTAGTAATAGAAAAAAGAAATCATGTTGGAGGAAACATTTATTGTGAACAAATCAATAATATAAATGTTCATAAATATGGTGCACACATATTTCATACAAGCAATAAAAAAATTTGGGAATATATGAATCAATTTTGTGAATTTAATAACTATATAAACGCTCCTATTGCCAACTATAAAAATGAATTATATAATTTGCCTTTTAATATGAACACTTTTACAAAACTATGGAGCGATGTTCTTACACCAAATGATGCCAAAAATAAAATAGAAGATCAAAAGAATGAATTAAAAAAAGAACCTCAAAACTTAGAAGAACAAGCAATCAGTTTAGTAGGAAGAGACATTTATGAGAAATTAATAAAAGGGTATACTGAAAAACAATGGGGAAGAGAGTGTAAAGCGCTCCCAGCCTTTATCATTAAAAGACTTCCAGTCCGCTTTACATTTGATAATAATTACTTTAATGACAACTATCAAGGAATTCCAATAGGAGGCTATAATAAAATAATTAATAAAATGTTAGAAAATGTAGAAGTTTTACTAAACAACGATTATTTAAAAAATAGAGCCAAATTTAACGATAAAGCCAATAAAATAATTTATACTGGTATGATTGATGAATATTACGATTTTTGTTATGGTCCACTAGAATATCGTAGTTTAAAGTTCGAAACAGAGGTATTAAAAGACACGGATAATTACCAAGGGAATGCGGTCGTGAATTACACCGATAATCAAACAAAATACACTCGAATTATTGAACATAAGCATTTTGAATTTAATGAATGTAAAGGAACGGTAATCACAAAAGAGTATCCAAGTGATTGGAAAATAGGAGAAGAAGCTTACTATCCAATAAATGATGAAAAAAATAATCAACTCTATAATAAATATTTAGAATTAGCCAAAAAAGAATCAAAGGTTATTTTTGGTGGAAGATTAGGAAATTATAAATATTATGATATGGATAAAGTAATCATAGAAGCTCTAAATGTAGTAGAAAGAGAGTTAGAGGATGACCAAAAAAATTAAATTGAGTATAATCGTACCTTGTTATAAAGTTGAACAATATTTACCTCGATGCCTTGACTCTTTAGTAAATCAAACGCTAAAGGAAATAGAAATCATTTGTATAAATGATGGTTCTCCAGACAATTGTTTAAAAATACTAAAAGACTACAAGAAAAAATATGGAGAAAAAATAGTCATTATAGATAAAAAAAATGAAGGCGTTTGGCTAGGAAGAAAAGATGGAATAAAAAAGGCCACTGGAGAATTTATTGGCTTTGTTGATAGTGATGATTACGTCGCTTTAGATTATGCCGAATTACTCTATCAATCAGCCATAAAAAATAAGGCAGAAATTGCTGTTTGTGGTTTTGATAGAATAGATTTAGAAACGAATAAATTATATTCTAGAGAAATGTGCAAAAAAGATTCCAAAATCATAAATATAAAAGAACATCCTGAAGATTTATTAGAAATGAATGGCGCACCATGGAACAAAATTTATAAAGCAGAACTTTTAAAAAAACAACATAACTTAAAAAATGTCCCTAAAATTTTAGATGATATGATGTTTATTTTATTATTATATATTAATGCCAAACAAGTCTCATTCGTTAATAAGAGCCTAGTTTATTATTTTGTGAGAAAAGATTCTATCATAAATACCATCAAACAAGATAAAATCGATTCAACATATAATGCCTTAAAAGAAGTTCGTGAGGTTTATGAGAAAAATAATAAGGAAATGTTAGAATACATAGATGTGAATGCCTTTTTACATTTAGGAATATCTTTAATGTTTCGAATTTCCTACGATAAAGAAGCAAACTTTAACCAAATTTTAAAAAGGAATACCGAGTTTTTAAATCAAAATTTTCCTTTATGGAGAAAATCTAAATATTTGAAACTAAGCTATATTATAAAAAATAATGGTAAAAATTTAAAATTATGGCTTGTAAAAATGTTTTATAAATTACACATGTTTAAATTATTTCTAGTAGTTTATAAATTTATGATTGATAGGTTGAAAATAGATATAAAATGGTAAAGAATAGAAATGGAAACAATACAAAGAAAAATATGATTTGGAATATGTTGGGTTCTTTAAGTTTTGGGTTTATATCCATGATATTTTTAGTCATTACCACAAGGCTTATAGGAATTTCAGAAGCTGGGGAATTTTCTTTTTCTTTTGCTCTTGCTTGTACTTTTTTTACAATTGGCTCTTATTCAGGAAAAGTATATCAATTGACGGAAAACGATAAAACAATTGACGATTCAGATTATATTTTTAATAGAATCTTTACAACTTTAGTAATGCTAGTCATAGCAATTTTATTTGTAACCTTGATGCATTATGAAAAAAATAAATTTTGGTTAATAATAATCTTTACCCTTTTTCGTGGAATTGATGTATTATCGGATACATTACATGCTATTATCCAACGAAATAATCAATTATATAAATGTGGAATATCGCTTCTTATAAAAACAATTATCTTAAGTGTAACATTTTCTTTAGTAAGTTATTATTTTCATAATATTATTTTTTCATCCTTAACTGTTTTAATAATTGAAATTGTTTTTTGTTTTTTTATTGATTTTCGAATTGCTAAAAATTTTATTATTTTTAAAAAGTTTAATAAAAATAATTTTAACCAATTATTAAAAAACGGTTTTTATGCTTTTTGCTTTGCTTTTTTATATAACTATGTTTTAAATATTCCCAAGTATATTTTAGAAATGTTAGGTTCAAATGAAAGGCAAGCAGTACTGGGTATTATTATAATGCCAGCAACGTTTATGGCGTTAATTGCTACTTATTTAGTCCAACCATTTTTAAATAAAATGGTACAATTGATTGAAGAAAAGAAATCAAAAGAATTAATAGCGTTAATTATAAAAATGAACGTTATAACACTATTATTTGGATTATTAGTAATTATAATTGCCTCATTTTTAGGAATACCAGTTTTAAGTTTTATTTATAACTTAAATTTAAATGAAGAAAAAATAAATTTAATTATAATTATCATTGCTTCTATCTTTTATGCTTTAACCAATATTTTTTCAGCAACAATTATATCTTTAAGAAGAACATTTGCTCAATTAATTATATTAATAGTTACTTTAATATTTGCTTTTATAATAAGTTACATTTTAATAAATAAATATCAATTATTTGGTGCAAGTTTATCTTTCTTAATATACATGATTGTAGAATGTTTACTTTATGTAGTCGTTACATTATTTTATATCAAAAAAGATATGAGAATAGATAGAGATTAGATATAGAGAAATAAGGTCTATTATTTTATTTTTTTACTGAAAAATAAAAATGGTTATTACTTAAATAAAGTAGAATAATGATAGAACCAGTTTTATTAATTGTCAATAAAGATGTAAATAAATTTTGTAAAAATTAGTTAATAAAAGAAAAGTATTGGAAATCTTTTCTAATATTGAACGAATTTATTTGACAAAGAAGTTATTTCATTATATGATTGATTTAGCATGATAAATATCATGCTAACCTTTCGAAACACTTTTACGATTCTATGTAGAAGTGAATCAACCAAAACCCCCTGAAATCCCAGTCGAAAGGCTGGGATACTTTGTTTATAAGGGCTCCAAGCCATTTTATATATGTATTAGGTACCCAAATAGGTACCCATTTTAATTTAAATTGTCGATAATGTTTATTATTTCATTCATTTGATTTTTAAATAGGTGAGAATATGTGTTTAATGTCTCATCTATTTTTGTATGTCCTAGATATTTTGCAACTACATTTATTGTGGCACCACTATTTATTAAGAGTGATGCACAACTATGTCTAAAATCGTGTATTCTAATTTGTTTAACTCCTGCTAACTCACAATTTTTATTTTTTCTAGTTCTTATCTTACCATTTGTAATAGGTTCAGTATCTCCAAATACATACCAACTATTAGTAAATCCATAATGATTATTAGAAACTTTATATAGTTCTTTTAAATCTTCTAGTAAAACTTTAGGTACTGGAATATTTCTAACACTTGATTTTGTTTTAGGAGTAGTAACCATATAGGACTTATCTTCATCTCCTCTGGTTGCTACAACATTTTTATTTACGCTTAAATAATTATTTTCAAAATCGATATCATTCCAAGTAATACCACGAAGTTCGCCTCGTCTTAATCCACAATAATATAAAGTTTCATACATAGTTTTATATAATATGTCATCTTCTACTGAAATAAATTTCTTAAATTCATCATAAGTAAAAAATAACATTTCTTTAGGTATTTCATTAGGATTAGTAAAGTTAGTCATTTTGTTATAAGTTGCAGTAAAATTAAAATTGTACCATTTAGTAGCATAGTTTAATAATTCTTTAAAGAATTTAAATAGATGATTTTTATGATTTGTTGTATAACCATAGGAATTAATCTCTTTCTTCCATTTTTCAAAGTGTTCTATATTAAAATCCTTTAGTTTAACATTTTCTAGATTTTTAAAGAATTTTTGTCTATCTCTATAAGTCTTTAAAGTAGTAAATTTTACTTTATCTTCTTTATAAGCATAGAAGAGAGTATATAAATCTTTAAAAGTCATATTACGATCTTTATCTGCTCGTTCAGTATTCGTTGTTAAAAACTCTCTTTCGGCTTTTAATGCCTCTGGTTTTGTAAAAAACTTCTTTGACTTATATTTTCTTCTTGTTCCATCTAAATTCTTTACATAGTCATAAAATATCCATTTGCGACCATCTTTAGTCCATTCTTGCCTTTCTAATTGTTTAACTGCCATAATCATTCCTCCTCGAAACTATTGCTTTCTAGGATTGGTTCCTTATATATAGCAGTATAAATTCTATCTGTTGCAGTTCTTCTAGATTTAATAGTGAGTCCTAATTTTTCTAACTTTTCTTTGTTATTTACAAGTAATTTACCAAATACAGGTGGAGTAATATTTAAATTTAACTTACTTACCATCTCTGATATTTTAAAAGTAAATTCTTGTTTGTTAATTGCATATTTTAAGAATTGTATCAAGTTATCATTTAATTTATCTTCGGTATCTTCATCAATCGTAAGTATTAGATGATTATCCCTTTTTAAAATATAATCTTTGCTAGGATAATCTCTACTTTCATATTTTAGATGGAATGTTGATTTAATATTTTCATCTTGTTTTAATGCAATCTTACCATCAACACAAGTATCTATTGCTGTACTACCTAAAGATTTACCTTTACGATTTAAATGATGAACTAAAATAATTGAAACATTATATTTATTACATAGATTTCTAATCTGTGGAAATATATTTTGACTCATATCTTGATAGTTATTTAAATCATAGTTATAGCCAAAATTAATTCCATTAAACATATCTATAAATACGAGTTTGCCATTATGTTTTTCAGAAAAGTTCATAATTTCTTTTTCAACTTTTATAATACTTAGTTGTGTAGAGTTTTCTTCTGGATAAGTATAAAAGAAATCATTGCTATTTAACTTACAATTCATTAGTTCAATACGCGTTATTGTTTCACTAGGATTCATTTCTGTGCTTAAATATAATACAGGAGTTTTATTAGTTTTTAAATCTAGAAAAGGAATGCCATTATAGACTGAATTTGCTAATTGAAGAGCCATAGCAGATTTACCAACTTTGGCTTCTCCAAGTAAGCAATATAAACCATTCTCACGAATCATATTTTCGATGATATAATTCATATCGACAATACTACTTCTTAATTCTTCTATTGTTTTCATATAATTCCTTTCTATAAATTTTCTTTCGCCATTTTTTCTAAATAATTAATATTTATTTTTAACTTATTAACGACTTCAATCATTGGTAATCTGTTATTGGGAAGAGTGTAGCCTTGATTTATTAAATCTTGTTTTATCTCTTTCCTAAGTTTAACTGCATTATTTTTGCCTATTTCAGCAAGTAGCATTAAATCATTAAGATTACACCATTGCTTTGAAATAAGTTTTAATGTTTCTCTAGCATCCATATTAAATGTTCCTCCTCGTATAATCAATCTTATAGAAATTATTAATCTATTTGATTGATTCTTTCT
>CAOKAG010000012.1 GCA_948466395.1 uncultured Mycoplasmatota bacterium | reverse complement strand
CTAGGTTTGAGAGATTTTACTTTTCTAAAACTGTCAAAGTCAGGATTATAGCAAATAAAAAACTCTATTTCAAGAGTTTTGTAATTACAAAGTGTCTACATCCGTAAGCGCAATAATTTTTAATGTATTCTTCTATTTTTTTGTAATCATTTAAAGGTTTAAAATTTTTATTTTCTTTTTTATTAAAACCTTTTAATCTTAATTTCCCATAGGCGTAATCCCCTAATACATAATCATACTCTAAAAAAAATTCTGTAAAACTTTCTTTTAAGTCGTTTTCATTATAGGCCTCTCGAACATTTTTTACTACTTTGTATTTGGTGCCTAAAAGTTCAAATTCCATTTTTTTACCTCAAATATTGAATACCAAAAATAAAGACTATCATTAAGCCTGTTGCCACCATGCTTAAAACTAATAATAAATTTACGTATCCATTTCCTTTTTCAGCATTTCCATATTTTTTGTAATAAAGTATCGCACTTTCTAAGCGTCTTTTTTTATCTTTATCGTTATCTTTAATATTAAAAAAATGAAAGACTTTATTATTGATGTTTTGTATTTCCGCTTCTTTTTTATTCTGAATTTCTGGTAAATTGTATCCTGCTAATTGATAAGCCTCATTACTTAATAAACTATCTTTAAATTCACTAAAATTGTATTTATGATTAAGTTTATAAAGTTCATTATTGTAATAATTCTTAATTTCATCGCTTTCAGGTGTATATTTTGAATAAAAAGCAAATTTAGATGGATTGATGTCCTCTTTGGTGTAAAGTAAATTTTTGAATTGTTGTATCTCATCATCACTTATTAAAACATGGCTTTTTTTAAGCATAAACATGTCAATTAAACTTTTTTGTATACTTAAAAAATCTTGCTTTACAGCTATTGTGTCCATTGCATTTTTATAAAAGTTTAAAAATCTTTCTTTAAATTCTAATAAAGAGGTTTCATTTAAGCCAAATTTCTTTAAGTTATCGTTAAAATTTTTTTCATTATTAATTTTAAAGGGATTTAAAATGTCTAATTCTCCATAAATAAGAATTAAAGCTCGAATCACGACACACTCAAAACAATCTAGTTCTGCTTCATTCATTCCTTCTTTACTTTTTATATATTTTCTAATCGCTGCATCTATTGCTTCATTTATGAATCGTTGTTCATTCATATTCTTCACCTATAATAAATTATAACACAGAGATTAATTAATAGGAAGACTTAAAAGACTACTTTTTTTCTCAATACTTCCTCCGAAGTAAGTGGGAACAATCCCTTGAATAATTTTAGAATAGATTAAAATATTGTATTCATGATTGATTTTTTCTTCTCTAAAAGGAGCAATAAATTCATTATTAATAAAGCAATCGATATAAATAGAGATTAAAGCATTATTGATTCCGTAATCTTCTAATTTAATACGCACACTACTTGATACGTATCCCATATAATTCACTTTTACTGGAATTCTTGGTCCTAAGTTTACTAAATATAGACCATCGCTGGAAATGCCTATAGGTAAACTTAAAACAATACTATCTAGACCTGAAGACAAATCCTCATTGTAATTATTCAATATTTCTTTTCTTAATGTATGATCCTCTACACTTTTTTGAATGTATTCAGTTAAAATGGAGAGCGCCTCGTAAACTCTTTCTAAATTAAAATCCACAGTTATGATTTCATCTTTATTATTTTTAACCACTTTTATACAGTTTTCTAGGTCTACTTGTTTGTAAATGTCTTTTACACGATAATTGGTTAAAATGGTTTCGTTTAATTTATTGATACTTGCTGCGGCGACATTTAACAGTCTTGGGGTAATTTTTTTATTAAATTTCATGAATAAAAAGAACGTAAAAAAAAGAATAATGATTGCTATTAAACCCAATATTTTATAAATGGAGAGTCTTTTATTCTTTTTTATTTTCATATTATATATATATTTTAAGTTTCTTATTTTAAAACCAATTTAATTTAAAAAAATGATTAATTAAAAAGAAAATACCTATTAAAAAAGCAATAATGACAATTATTAAAAGTACCTTTACTAAGGTTTTATTTAATTCTAAATCGCTTTTTAAATCATTAAAGTCATCAAAATCACTTTTAGTAAAAGAAAGTGAATTGGTATAAAAGGTTTTATCTACTTCTTTTTTCACTTGTTTCTTTACCGCTTCTTCTATGTTTTTTTGCTTGACGTCTTCTTTTAGTCCTTCTAAAACTTCTGTATGATCGCTTCCTTTTAAATCGGTTAGAAGATCCAAAGGATTCATTTCTCGTGTTAATTCTTTTTCCGTTATAGTATTAATTAAATTCATTAAATCTTTTTCTTTGGCACTTTTATCGGCTTCTTCTTTTTCATTGTCTAAATCTAAGCCTTTTAAAATGTTGTATTGGGTATCCCTAATTTTTTTTAAACGATCTCGTTCGTAATCCACATCTTTATCTTGTTTTGCTTTTTCGATAATGGCATTGATGTCGTATTCTTTGGTTTCTTCTTCTCTATTTCTTTCAAGAATAGGTTCTGTCTCTTCTTCAAATAAACTGGTTCTTCGAGGAGGTTCTTTTTGATATTTTTTTTCTAAAATTTCTTTTATTTTGTCAACATTGATATTTTTTTCGTTTTCTCCTATGACATGAGCGTTACTGGATAAATTAATATTTTCTAAATCATCGTGACTCATTTCTTGATAAAGATTCTTATTTTTTCGTGTTCTTGAACCAACGTTTTTTGCTGGTTCATCTTCTAAATATTTGTCCATTCGAGAGCTCAACAGTCATCACCTACACTATTCAAGAGTATCATAACATAATTTTTAAATTTTTAAAATAGTATTATTGATTTTTAATCTAAGTCTCCGTATAATGAATTTAGGAGATGACTAACTATTAGAAGTCAAGTACTTATTTGATAGTTTGTTATAAAATGGAAAGAAACCCATGCCAAAAAGATTTCACAAAAGTGAAATTTTGAAAAAATAGCAAATAGCAAATTTATTTCAATAAAGACGGATCAAAATCAATGTTGTTTTTTTCTAAACAATAAATAACTCTAACCAGTTTTTTACAAACATGAGATAAAGCAACTCTATGACATTTACCTTCAGAACGTTTCTTAAGGTAATAATCATAAAACTGAGGTGAATATCTTAGAATAATCATTGCAGTATTCATAAATGCATATCTAAGATGTCCTGAACCATGTTTGACCATCTTACCATTAGTTACTAGTGTACCAGACTCTATAATACTAGGTTCAAGACCAGCAAAAGCTAACATCTTATTTGGAGAGGGAAAATTTTTAATATCCCCGTATTCAGATAAAATAGTAGCAGCAGAAATTTCACCTAATCTTGGAATAGTTAACATTTTAGGATTAAGCTCTTTGATAATTGTAGAAATTTGTTTATCTATTGGAACAATTTTATGATTAAAAACATGAATGATAGAAACATAAGTAGAAATAAGTAAGTCGGAATTGTCATCATGATAGCCAATTGATTCTTTAGCTAGTTCTTTTAATTTGGCAAATTTAGCATAAGAAAATTTTCCATGAGAATAGCATCTAATAGAATCATAATCTTTCATTAAAGAGATACGAGTAGCATTTTTATATTTTTCTAAAATATAAAGTAAAGTACCTGAAATTTTATTATTAAAAAAAGGTTTTAATTCAGGAAAAGACTTGTCTAACTCATTAGTTAAAGATACTTCAAATTTGCTTCGTTCTTTAATGAATTGCTCTCTACTTCTACATAATGACTTTAATGTATAAATGTTGTATAATAAATTCGAATTTGGATTGTAAGGAACAGACATAAGATAATTAGCTATAGTTAAACTATCCGCTTTATCTGTCTTAGTTCTACGTAAGCTTCGAGCTTTTAAAAATTGATGAACAACAAGAGGATTCAATTTCATAAAAGAATAACCTTGATTGTTTAAAAACAATTCCAAGTTCAAAGAATAATGTCCAGTTGCTTCAAAAGCGATATGGACTTCGGATTTATTATAGGGTTTCAAATGTTCCAAAAATGATTGAAATCCTTTTTTGTTGTTTTCAAAAGAAAAATTTTCTACAATAACTTCACCTGTATTTGAGATAATACAGAAATCGTGTTTATACTTTGATATATCAATACCAACATAATATATCATTTTATAAGCACCTCCTTAAATTAGTTTGTTTGCACTGAATGTTTGACACAGAACTTCTAATTATGTAATCACGTAATCTAATAAAACATCGATTAGTAAAAAACTAACGTGTTAACTAACTAATTAACAATAAAATTAAAAATCTGTGGTTTGAGTCATCTCCAACCAGTCCATATAATGGCTGTAAAAAAATAGGAACAAATCCACAGTGCGAAATTTATTTTACTTCTAGAAGTAAAATAAATCAAAAAATATAAATAGAAAGGGATCAATCAAATAGATTAATATTTCTATTAAGATTGATTATACGTGAGATAATGAAAAAAATTCAGGTCGAAAAAGAAAGATGTATTGGATGTGGAGCGTGTGTTAATATAGCAAGTAACACGTTTGATTTTGATGAGGAAGGAAAATCAGAAGTTCTTTCTAATGAACATCTTGAGGATGAAGTCGTTCAACTTGCGATTGAGTCTTGTCCTACTATTGCCATTTCTATTATTGATGTTGAAGAACAAGAAAGCATAAATGATGATACTGAATCTTTAGATGAAGAATGTTGTGATTGTGAAGCTTGCCACTGCGAACATTGTGATTGTTCAATGACCGAAGAAGATGAAGCAGCATAAAAAAGAGAGAGGATTATAGTCGCTTATCCTCTCCCTTTTTATTATTTATAACTGTATAATTTTTTTACTTCTTTTATGCTTAATTCTCTAAATTCACCTGATTTTAAATTTCCAAGTGTTAAAAAACCATATTTTTCTCTTTTTAATTTTATAACCGAGTGATTCACACATTCAACTATTTTTTTTACAATGTGATTTCTTCCTTCAACAATTGTAATTTCGATGATGTCTGAATTTTCTAATTTTTTTCTTATTTTGATAAATTCTGGGATCACTTTTCTATTTTCGATTACAACGCCTTTTTTTAAACGATAAAATTCTTCAGGCGTCAAATTGCCTTCAATTTTAGCAATATAGGTTTTAGGGACTTCATTTTTAGGATGGGTTAATATATTTGTTAATTCCCCATCGTTGGTTAAAAGAATTAAGCCTGTGGTATCGTAATCTAGTCTACCAATAGGATAGATTCTTGCTTCAATTCCTATTAGATCTACCACTGTTTTTCTATTTTTTTCATCTTCACAGCTTGAAATAAAACCACGAGGTTTGTTTAACATAAAGTAATATTTTCGATCTGTTTTTTCTAAAACTTTATTTTCCACTTCAATTACATCACTTGTTTCTACTTTGGTTCCAAGTTCTGTTACTACTGTTCCATTTACTTTAACTTTGCCATTTTTTATTAACTCTTCTGCTTTTCTTCTGGATGTTAGCCCTGTATTTGCTATTACTTTTTGTAATCGTTCCATATTTTTTTGTAAAATCAATCTTATAGAATAAAATTTTTATAGATTGATTCATTCCTTTCTAATTATTTTTTGAATTATTAAAATTTATTTCATAGGTTTCTATAACATTTTCAAACATTTTCTTGAAATTTTCAGGGACTTTTGCACACCATTTGTATTTTTTTTGATTTATTTCTAATTCTAAAAGCGTTGCGTGCAAACCGAGTCTGCCAATAGGATTTTTAGTTGAATCGTATTTTTTATCTCCGATAATGGGGTGTCCGTATTCATTTAAACTGACTCTTATTTGATTTTTTCTTCCAGTTTCAAGATTTATTTTTAATAAGCTATACGCTTTATTGTTTGCTAATAAACTAAAATGAGTGGTGGCTTTTTTTCCGTTTTTTTCATCACTTATAAACACTTGATGTGTTTTGGATTCTTTTAAATAGTAAGTCAAGGTCTCTTTCTTTTTCGTTATCTTTCCTTCTACTATGGCTAGGTATTCTCGATTTTTAACGTAATCGTTCCAATGTTCTTGCAACTTATTTTTTAATTTCTCATTTTTGGCAAAGACAACGATTCCTGACGTCTCTTTATCTAAGCGATGCACAATAAAAATCTTGTTTTTAGGGTTTTGCTTTTTGATGTATGTTCTTGCTTCATGATAAAGGGTTTTGATTTTTTCTTTTTCTGTTGCTATTGTGAGCAACCCTGATGGCTTATTGATTACTAAGAATTCTTTGTCTTCATAAAGAATGTCCATTTTCTTTTTTTTATTCATTTTTTTCTATTCTTTCTTTAATAAATGTTGTATTGCCATAAGGACTCCGATTTTTCCATACTCATAGGTTAAACTTCCTTGTTGATAAGCAATAAAGGGTTCACGAACGGGTCCATCACAAGAAAGTTCAATACTGCTTCCTTGAGTAAAAGAACCGCTGGCCATAATGATGTCACAGTCGTACCCTGGCATAGGACTTGGTATAGGTAAAAAAGAAGCATCTATAGCGGAGCCCATTTGAATTCCTTCTGTATATTTAATCAAATCTTCTTTTGATTTAAAATAGATATTTAAAACAATATCTACTTTTTCTTCATTAAATCTTGGCTCTACCATGTAACCTAATCTTTCTAACATTAAACTGGTAAAAACATTGGTTTTTAAGGCACTTGCTACGACACTTGGAGCAAAGTAAATCCCTTGTAAAATGCTTTTATTAATACCTAGTGTCGGACCTACTTCACCTCCTTCTCCGGGAAGGTTTAATCTTTCTCCACAAAGGTCTATAAGGTCTTTTTTTCCAACAATGTACCCTCCGTTTGGAGCTATTCCCCCTCCCAAATTTTTAATTAGTGACCCGACTACAATATCTGCACCAACTTCGCTCGGTTCTACTGTTCCAACAAATTCACAATAACAATTATCCACCATTACGATAATTTGATCATTGATCTCTTTTATTAATTTAATCACTTTTTCTAGCTTTTCAATTGAGAGACTTTTTCGGGTAGAATAGCCTTTACTTCTTTGGATTTCAATAACTTTTACAGGATTATTTTTTAAATATTCTTCAATTTTTTGATAATCAAAATCATCATTTATTAAATCAATTTGTTCATAATGAATTCCAAAAGATTTTAAAGAACTCTTATTTTCTTTAATTCCTATTACTTCATGTAGAGTATCATAAGGAAGTCCCGAAATAGAAAGTAAGGTATCATTAGGTCTTAAAAGGGCAAAAAGGGTTGTTGATAAAGCATGAGAACCACTAATCATTTGACTTCTTACTAAGGCACTCTCAGTTTTAAAAATCGTTTTAAAAACAGCTTCAATGGTTTCTCTTCCTTTATCGTTGTAACCATAACCCGTTGTAGAAGCAAAGTCACTTTCACTTACATTACACTCATGAAAGGCATTTAAAACTTTTAAAGAATTGCATTCACAACTATTTTCTATTTTTTTAAATTCTTCTTGATTGTCTTTTTCAACAGTTTCAGCTAATTCTATTATTTTGGGATTGATTCCTAATAATTTGTATTGATTCATCTTTTTAACTCGCTTTCTCTAGTTTCTTCATTTTTTATATAGTTAAATAAATTATGATAAGAATCAGAATGTAAATATTCTGAAGCTTCTATTATTTCCCCATTTTCATTAAATACCACATAGCTTAATCTTTTTTTATATTTTGTAAAAAAGTGTTTATGTTCTTTAAACCATTTTCGCTGATTACTTGATAATCTTTCTGGCAAAAAAGCCCATAATTCTTCATCTAAACAAATCACTAAATGGCCTATAGAAGCAACAGCTTGTTGCCATCGATAACCAGGGTATTCTCCTTCATTAAGTCCTAGACTTTCTGAGGTAATGCCTAAATTATGTCTATCACAAAATCTTTTTATTCCTTTACCATGTCTTTCACCTTCTTCTAAATCGTGATAAAATGGTTCGACCTCTAATTTATTTTCATTTGGAATTATCGCTAATGCATTCATCATTTTAACCCTCCATCTACTCGAATCACAGTTTTGTTGATGTAACTTGCTTCAGCACTTGCTAAAAAGGCAACGACATTCGCAATTTCTTCAGGTTGTGCCATTCTTTTTAAAAGTATTTTTTGTTCTTCATCTTTTAAATAATTAGGATTCATTTCCGATACACTCTCAGTTTTTGTCCACCCTGGAGCAATAGCAATGACTCTTACAAAGGGAGCGAGGGCATCTGCAAAGTTATTCGTAAGTGAAATTAAGCCAGCTTTTGATGCATCATAATCCATTGAATAAATTTCATTTGTGTCGATTGCATTGGTAGAAGAAATATTTATAATGACACCACTTTTTTGCTTTAACATAGAAATACTTGTATATTTCATGGTTAAAAAAGGGCCAATTAAATTGGTATTGATTACTTGATTAAATTCTTCACTTTTTTTTTCTTGATAACTGTTATCTTTATTTAAGACAGCATTATTAATTAAACAATCGATTTTAGAAAAATGGGCTATTGTTTTTTCAATCATTTGTTCTACCTCAGTTTCTTTTGAAACATCCGCTTGAAGGACTAAGATCTGTATTTTATATTTTTTTTCTAATTCTTCTTTTAATAAATTGGCTTCTTTTTCGCTGGTTAAATAATTTAAAACTAAATGATAATTTAAACTGGCAAATTTTCTTGCTATGGCCGCACCTATGCCTTTAGAAGCTCCTGTGATTAAGGCTACTTTCTGATTCATAAACTTCCCTCTTTGTTAAGTCTATTTTAACAGATTTCATTAAAAAAAGATAGAACTTATCTACCTTTGTTCATTTATTAGTTTCATGATAATAACTCAATTCTTGAAGACTTTTTGCTAATTCTTCTAAGTCTTCACTGTTTTCCTCTTCCAATAGAAATAATATTTCTTTTATAGAAGCACAATTTTGATAAGGAATATGGTATAAATCTAATAGTTCTATTTGATATTGTTTTAAATAGAGCTGATTCTTGATTTTAATCCAACGATGACTCACTATGGTTTCATTTATAAATTTTTCCATCTCTTCATTCATATTTTAGTCCTCTTTATTGTATTTTTTATTCATTTCTAAGGAAGGGATTTTTTTTAAATGCCAATCTAAAATGTCATTGAGTTTGCTTTCAATTAAAGTAAAATTGCCACTTAAATCTAAGTCTGTTATAACGAGTTTATTTTTATCAACAATAAATTCATTCCACCCAATACTTTTTCCTTCTGTTTTGGCATAAAGGATTAAACCTTCGGCTTGTTCATTTCCACTTTTTTTTAGATAAGCGTACATTTGATATAAATTGTTGGAATTAAATTTTTCTTTTTCATAAAATTCTTGATAAATTTTGCAATAAAATTTAGCGTCAATAATTAAGTTGATTTGATTGTTGTGATCTAAAAACGAAATATCGGTTTGCATTTTAGGAATGTTTTCTTCTTTTCCTGAAATGATTTCCATTTTCCAAGAAAGGTCTTTTTTTGCTACTTTTGTTTTTCTTTCGTAGTAGACTCTTATAAAACTTTCATAAAGATTGGCCATTAATCTATCTTCTTTATAATTCATTAATAATAAGTCTTTCTCATTTGGACCAACATATAATTCTTTTAAAATCAGCTCACAGATTTTAATTAAGAAACGGTAAGAGTCGTTATTTTTATTAAATTTTATGGCTTTCCATTCGATTCTTTTTGGTGTTTTAATATCTTCTACTTCATTAAAATATGTTTTTAATTTCTTTAATTTTTGTTTTCTTTTTAAATCACTTATTTTTTTAGAATTTAGTAAAAATTGAATGGTCGTTTTAATAATTTTATTTAAATAAGAATTTAAAGTATATTCCTCATAATTACATACTACTTGGTGTCTTACTTTAGAATTTCTTTTTATGGTTTCTGCTAAATTAATTTTTCCTTTTACCAATGCTAGTTCATCATTAAAGCTTTGATAATCATGATTTAAACCTTTTTTTATTTGTTTTTGAACTAAATTTATTATAATTTCAGCAAATAAGTCATAGAGATTATCAAATTCCTCTTTGTCGTATTTTTTAATCTCCTCTTCGTTTAATTTTTTATAAATCAAAGCGAGCATGTAGTAGACATTTTGAACGCGAATCATTTTATCCAACTCTTTAGATTGGTATAATCTTTTAATTTATCTTTTTCATCGTACCAATATTCTTTTAACATTGGCTGTATTTCGTATTCTAAAATAAGCTCTAATTTGTTTTTTATTTCTTCTTTGGATTCATTTTCTTTAAAGTTACTAAAATAACTGTGGCCAATCATAAACCCTTCTCCTAGGGACTCGTCGTCTTTAATTTTATTGTTTAAGTTTTTGATCGATGAGATAACTTCATTTAGATAAGGAATGTTTTGGGCATAAGTTTTAAATTTTTCTTCATCAAATAAAGGGTTAATGCGATAGAAAGCAAAACGTCTTCTAAGGGCAAAGTCCATCAAAGCTAGACTTCGATCGGCGGTATTCATGAGTCCTATAATGTATAGATTCCCTGGAATGGTAAAGTTTTTATACTGTTGATCTTCCCCTTGATAAGCTAAGTCAACGCTATGTTTGTCACGTTTATCGTTTTCAATTAAAACTAAAAGTTCTCCAAAGATTTTACTTATGTTTCCGCGATTGATTTCATCGATGATCAAGAAATAATCTTTTTGTTTATTGTTTCTTGCTTTTTCACAAAATTCTAAGAAGGGACCCCTTTTTAGTTTGAATCCTCCTTCTTCTGTTGGTCGATACCCCAAAACAAAATCTTCATAGGAATAACTTTGGTGAAATTGAATGCACAAAAGGCATTCATCTTCTTTTTTCTCCATGATGGCGTAGCATAGTTTTTTGGCTATATAGGTTTTTCCTACTCCAGGTGCTCCTTCTAAAATGATGTTTTTCTTTTCTTTTAATATGCTATAGATTTTTTTACATTCTGAGTCATTTAAAAATACTTCTTTATCTAATTTTTCAAAAGAATAAGTGTCATCACGTAATTCGTTTTTCGATTGAATTAATTCTAATAAAATTTTTATTTCTTCTTCAGTGATATTTTTTAAAGTTCCCATGTTATTTGTGATAAATGAAGCTTGTTCTAATTTTTTTATGGCTTTAAATTCATCAAAAGTAATAGGATTTTCAAAGTGGTCGATTAATTTGATGGTTAAAGAATGGTCTTTTGATTTTTTTGTTATTTTACCTATGCCTATGAGTCTTTTTTCTCCTGTTTCATAAATAAAGACTTTTTCAAAAATTTTGGCGTTACTAAAGTTGTCTCTTAAGTTTCCATTCTCATTTTTTCCTGTAAATAGCTGTTCAAATCCGATGGGCTTATCAAAATAAGTAAAGATTATTGGATTCGTGTTTAACCAATAATATTTTTCAGTTGTTTCCATTTTTTGATCTGATTGATCTGGATTTTTGTCTAAATAAATACTATAGAACCAAAACAGATTATCCACATCAAGATAGTTTAAAGAAGAACCTGTTTTTTCTTCTAATTGTTCTTTTATCTTTTTTATAATTGCAATTACTTCTAGATAGTCATCAAATTTTAGTTCTTTATTTAAAGGAATCGTTTTTATTTCTAAATATTTAAATATTTTTTTTGTGACATCATTAAAAATTACATATTTTGTAGGAAAGGCTATAGCTAATATTTCGGTTATAAAAGAATTGCTAAAGTAGTCGACATTTTTCAGTAAAGTAGCCCATTTTATTTCCATTTCGTCATTACTGTAAAGCAAATAAACTAGATTTTCCTTTAATTTTTCTAAATCATTTTTAGTTAAAAGATTTGAGTTCGCTAGGCCTACTCTTGAAGCAAAAAGCCACTCTTTATTTAGGATGTTTGATTTTAATTCTTCTTCCGTAAAATTTAAAATTTGTTCTCTAGTTAATCGGTTAAAATGATCCATCCTTTTTTCTCGATCTTTTAGTCCATCTTCTTTTTCGTCACATTCTGTGAGATACCAATTTAACATTGTTTCTAATTTCTTTTCGTTCATAATTTTACTCCTTCAATTAATTTTTATTGTAACAAAAAAACAAAGGGATGAAAAGGAACTTTGCTTTAAGGTTTATAATAGTTTTCTTGTAATTCTAAAACTTTTGAAGGACAACTTTCTAATACAATGTTTTTCTATAGTGTGATTGAATAAAATATTTTATATAAAATTAATTTTGAAATACTTAAGTGTTGATTGAAGAAGGTGCTCAACCTTATCTCTTTTTTCATAAATTTTTAAAATACTCTTCAAAAAATAAAAAAGCTCTCATTTTGAGCTTTCTCGTTTTTAACATTTTTTATAAATATTTGTTAATTTAACATAACCTTCACTTATTTTAATTGGGGCTTCTACGTTTTCTAAAATCTCTTCTATGGTAAATTCAGCGTCTTTAACACTTTTTATTTCATGTGTCGCTTCTTTATCTTCATAGATAGGTCCAGATACAAACACATTTTCTCCCTTTTTATACTTTACAGGCTCTGATTCTTCTTTCTCTTCATTTAAGCCTTTGTCTTTAATTATTTTGGGGTAATCGTAAAACGCAATGTCCCCATCTACTCGACCTTTTATTCCAGCTATCTCCTCATAAGAGGTATTTTGCCACATCCCTGCTTTTCCTTTATATGTAAATTCTTCATTCCATTCTGCCACCCATTTATCAAAAGGATCTAATTCTGTTGAATCTAAATTGCTGTTAAAACGATAAAGATTTGAATAAATGCCTACATAATAATTATTACGTTCCATTTCTTCACAATAGTATTTTACGATTTCAATTAAATCTTCTTTTGGAAGAGCCATTTGTCTTTTGGATTCCACATCTAAGAAAACTGGGTATTCTAAGTGTTTCCCCTTAATTAATCTAAGCGTGTGTTCGACTTCACTTCTGGCTTCATCTAAGTTTGTGGCATAACTAAATAAATATACACCATAAGGGATTTTTAATTCTTCACACATTTGGGTATTTCTTTCATAATAAACATCATCTTGACTTTTTAAATCGTTTCCATAACCACATCTAATAATGGCAAAGTCAATAAAAGGTTTTACTTTTGTCCAGTCAATTCTTCCTTGATAAGAAGATACATCGATTCCTCGTCTCAAATTTATCACCTAGTTCATTATATGATTTTTTTGTAATAAATTGCCGAATTACTGGTTACTTACCGCTTCTTAATCGTTGTTTAGTTATATGTTATAGTAAGGAGGTATGTATGAAATATTTAATTATTTTGGGTATTGTCTTACTTATTTTATTATGTATTCTTTATTTGATTAAAAGAAATAGAGCTATTAGAAAAGTTAAGTGTACTTGTTTGGAAGACAAAGTTAATCTAGTTAATAAAGTATTAAAAAAGTTTGGATTTTGCTTTGATGTAAAACAAGATATCGTGGTTTCATTAAAAGAAAATTGGCAACAAAAGTTTGGTTATTCTGATCTTTATGATTTAGGTGCTTCTTCTTTTAATATGGTCATGGATGCCGAACCTATTCTTTTTGATTATCAAGGTAAAGAATATCGAATTGAATTTTGGAAAGGACAATATGGCATTTCAACGGGAGCGGAAATTGGTGTTTATGTTCATGATTACAAGTCTCATCAAAAGGAAGGTTTTTATCGCGTTGCTACAAAAGAAGAATGTTTTCAAATGGGTTTTCTCTTATTTAAAAAATGTTTTCTTTTTGCAAGAGAAGATTATACTTGGTGGCTTACTGGTTTTGATGTTGGTAAGTTTTCAAATCCTAAAGATTTGATGTTAAAGGTCTTTATTAAGTTCCCAAATCAAGAAATGATGAAAGCTTTTATTAAAAGTCTTCTTGCATCTGGTTATACAGAAAATAAAATTCAAGTTCAATATAATTGCGTTTTTTTTGAAATTTGCACTCCTAAAAATTATAAGTTAAATCGTCATAAAATTAAAAAATTTTTTGTTCAGTTAAAGAATCGTTTTAATTGTTTTCTATTTAATTTTTTTACACGATTTTTCCCAAAAACAATTGATAAGTTGACTTTTATTTGCTTTATGTTTCCTCATCTTTATCGTTTTATTATTGGCTTTTGTGTTCCTAAGAAAAAATGCCATCATTCAAAAAAGCATAGAAAATAATTTTCTATACTTTTTTATTTCTTTGTCTTATTTTTCCCGTTATTATTTTTACAAATTCAAATAATTTGGTTAAGTAACGAAGGATGACTTCAGAAATGAAGGCAAAGTTTATACATAGTAGTAGACCTTGAATAGACATGTTTTCTGTGATACTAAATAAGTCTTTTAAGAAAAGAATGGATAAGGTTAAACCTGTAGCACAAACGAGCCAGATGGCCCATTTGTATTTATCCATCGGTTTACTAATGTTTAATAAGACCATTAAACCTATGATGGCTAATAAAATGGTGGAAGCTGATGATATATCGCTTGGGCTGGCATCGAAAATAGTTCCAAAGATAACCATCGCTGCAACAATAATGGTTCCCACTAATCCTCCAGGAAACGATTTAAATAAAATGTTTTTTAAGAAAGAGCCTTTAATGATTTCTTTGTTTGGCACTTGAGATAAAAAGAAAGCAGGAATGCCTATCGTAAACATACTAATTAAGGAAATTTGAGAAGGTTCTAAAGGGTATTTAACATTAAAGAAAATGGCTAAAATGGAAATTAAGAAGGAAAAAATATTTTTGACTAAAAATAAGCTTCCTGAACGTTCTAAATTGTTTACCACTTGTCTTCCTTCTAGTACCACCTCAGGCATTTTAGAGAAATCAGATTCTAATAAAACCAGCTCTGCTACTTTTCTTGCAGCATCGCTTCCTTCTGCCATGGCTACTCCACAATCAGCATCTTTTAAAGCTAAGCAATCGTTTACACCATCCCCTGTCATGGCTACGACTTTTTTATTTTTTTGTAACATTTTAACAAATAATCTTTTTTGTTCAGGGGTTACACGACCAAAAACAGTATAGTTTAAAATGGCATCTTCGGTTTCGGTTTCGGTTTTAAGGGTGGAAGCATCTACATAATTTTCAGCGTTACAAATGCCTGCTTGTTTAGCAATGGCACTTACAGTTAAAGGGTTGTCTCCCGAAATAACTTTAATTTCAACACCTTGTTTTTTAAAATACTCAAAGGTTTCTTTGGCGTTTTTTCGTATGGGATTGGATAGGACAATTAAAGCATAGGGTGTGGTCTTCTGAGTTAATTCTTTGCCATCAATTTTTCCATCGACTTTCCCAAAAACGAGAACTCGAGCTCCTTCTTTTGTAAATGATTCAATTTTGTCTTTTTCTTGTTCATAGCTTTCTTTTAATAAGAACTCTGGAGCACCAAGAACAAAAGATTCGTTGTTAAAGTTTACGCCACTGTATTTAAATTCGGAGGAAAAGCCAATTACAGATTCCACACTTTCACCTTTTTTTTCTTGAAAGTGATTCTTTAACGCTTTCATTGTAGCGTTATCTTCTCCTTGATGAAAGACAAAATCGCCGATTAATAATGTCACTTCCTCTTTGGTTTTGGGACAATTATTTAGTACTTCTAGTTGTTCAACTCTCATGGTTCCATCTGTAATGGTTCCTGTTTTATCAACACATAAAACATCAACGCGTGCGAGGGTTTCAATGGATTTCATGTCGTGAATCAAAACTTTGTTTTTAGCAAGACGCATTGAACTTAAAGCAAGGGTAACGCTTGCAAGAAGGAATAGACCTTCAGGTATCATACCAATAACTGAAGCCACCATAGCTTGAACACTTTCTTTTAATGGTGTAGATGCGATCAAATATTGCTCTATAAATAAGGTTAAACCAATAGGAATAATTACGACTCCTGCCAGTTTAACAATTTTATTTAATGAAGAAATAATTTGCGAGGTTTCTTCTTTTTTTATGGCTTTGGCTTGTAAGGTTAGTTTTGAAATATAGGAATCTTTTCCTACTTTGGTTAAACGTGCGTAGCAACTTCCAGAAATTACAAAACTTCCAGATAATAATTCCGCATTTTCTTTTTTTCGAATTTCATCTTCTTCTCCTGTTAAAAGGGATTCGTTTACACTTACCTCACCTTTTACTATCACGGCATCTGCACATATTTGATCTCCCGCTTTAAATAAGACGATGTCTTCTAAAACTAAAGTTTCAATGGGTAAGTTTTTTAATGTTCCTTCTCTTAAAACATTAGCAGTGGGGGCATTTAGGATCGTTAATTCATCAATGACTTTTTTAGAACGAATTTCTTGAATGATTCCTATTAAAGTATTGGCAATAATAATTGGTAAAAAAGTGAGATCTCTAAATGAACCTACTAAGATTAATAAACTGGCAATGATTAAAAACACTAAGTTAAAGTAAGTCAAGACGTTTCCTTTAATAATTTCTTTTATGGTTTTACTAGGATTTTCAATGGGGATATTGCTTTTTCCTTCTAATACTTGCTTTTGTACTTCTTCTTCACTTAGACCTTTGATTTCAATTTCTTCTTTATTCATTTTTACTACTCATTCCTTTTTTATTTATTTTTACATTAATGGGGCAAAGAGTCTTAATATGGCTTGCCAAATGGATTTAAAAAATTTGGGAGTGGCTTCTTTTTCTGTTACTTGATGACTTTCTTTTAAGGTTTCCACTAAATCTTGTTTAATTTCTTTTATACAGTCGACTTCTTCTAAATATACCCCACATTCAAAGTGAAGATAAAGGCTTCGAAAATCTAAGTTAATGGTTCCTACTGTAGCAATTTTGTCATCGGAAATAAACACTTTTCCATGTACGAATCCTTTGGTATATTTGTATAGTTTGACGCCTCCTTTTATTAATATTTCTAAATAAGATTCTGAAAGCGTATAAACAATTTTTTTATCAGGAATTCCAGGAATAATTAAACGAACATCGACCCCTCTTTTAGCGGCAAGTATTAATGCATTGATGACATCGGTGTCAATAATTAAATAAGGGGTAAAAATATAAACATAATCTTCTGCTTGGTTGATAATATTTAAATAAACGTCTTCTCCTGTTTGTTCTTGGTCTAACGGCGTTTCGGCATAAGGAATGGTAATTCCATTTTCTTTAATTTCTTTTTTAATTTCCTTTTTATATTTTGTATAATCCATGTCCTCTTTTAAAAAGGCATTCCATAATGTTAGAAACATCACTGTATAACTCCAAACGGCTTCGCCTTCTATTTTAATTCCGTTGTCTTTCCAATGACCATAGGGACTATTGATGTTAATGTATTCATCTGCAAGATTGATTCCTCCAGAAAATACAATTTTACCATCAATAACTAGAATTTTCCGATGATCCCGATTGTTCATTATCAATCCAGAAACAGGGTGTAATTTATTAAATACAACGCATTTTATTCCTAATTTTTTTAATTCTTTATCGTAATTTTTATTTAATGTAGCAATGCAACCTGCATCATCATACATAACACGTACCTCTACCCCTTCTTTTACTTTACGTTTTAATATTTCAATTATTTTATTCCACATGGTTCCAGGACAAATGATGAAGTATTCTAAAAAGATAAATTCTTTAGCCTTTTCTAATTCTAAAAGCATGCTTTCAAATGCTAGTTCCCCTAATGGATAATACGTCACGTTATTTTTTTTACTTAAAGGAAAGCCTGCGTAGTTGGTTAAATATCTTAGATGCTTCTTCTTTTTTATTTCTTCTTTTTCAATCTCTTTATGTATGTAGTATTTTTTACTTTCTTTTTCACTTTCTATGATGTTTTTTAAAAGTTTACTTTTATTTTTATTTTGGATAATAATTAAACATATTACGGTTCCTAAAAGAGGAAAAAAAAGTAAAAGAATGATTAAAGGAAGCGTTTGAGAATAATTTTTACTGTATTTTATAAAATAAACAATAAATATGGTCTGGAAGAACAAAAATAATAAATGAATAATGAATATTTTATCAATAAGAAAAAGATAGATGAAAATGGAGAGAAGAATTTGAATTAAGACTCCTACTGCTACTATACACCCTCTAATTACTGCTTCTTTCATAAATTTAAACTCCTCACTAAAATTTTCTATTAATATTATAACACGGTCTTGTTAATAAATTTATTATATATTTTTTTCCGCTGTTCAGAACTTGTATTTTTTGGCTTTTTCTTGCTCCTTTTATCTTGGTCTTTTCCATTTTACATAAAGAAAAAATGTAGACATTTTTTTTATCTACATTTCTTATCACTTCACTATTTTTTAGCTTCCTTTATTTTATCATTTTAATTCTGGATGTCCATTATTTGGTACTCCATCTAAGTTCCAAATATTTTCATCAAAATGCATGGTTTCTTTATAGAAAGCTTTTGTATGAATTTGTTCTTCGGTCGCTATTTTTAAATTGTTTTCTGTTTCTTCTGTTGCACTACTCGATCCATGAGCGCCAATGTATTCAAAACAATTCTCCATTGATGCAATAATGCTTGCTACAGCGGCACCTGTCACTTTATAAGGTAATTTTTCTATTCCTTCACTATTTGTAAAGCCTTCCATGTTTCCAAGGGCAATTGAGTTTTTAATGGTTGGTGTATCATAAATATTACCAACGATTCCTCCATTGTATTCACTTTTTTCAACTGGTGTATAGGTGTTGCCTGTCTTGTGAATGCTTACCTTCGAAATTACATTTTCAATGGTTCCACCTTTTTGAAAGGCTCCCACGATTCCACCATTTTCAGTTGTCGTAATTTCCATGGTTCCATCTACAAATACGTTTCTAATGATTCCACCGTATTTTCTACCAATAAAGGTTGAGACATAGACTCCACTTCCTTTAACATTAGCGTTTTTAACGGAAATGTTTTCAAAAGTAGAGTTGGCATTATCAAATGAACTTACAACCGCTACTCTATGTCTTCCTTCTAAGGTAATGTTTTCAAATTTTAAATTTCTTAAAATAGCACCATTGGTTAGCTTGGCGAAAGCGGATATATCATCTGAAGTAGCGTTTCCTCTATTTGTAACGTTTTGAATGTTTAAATTCTCTACTGTTCCTGTTATAGAATTAAATAATGATAAATTGTTCAAATTGGATAAAGTATGACCGTTTCCGTTTAGTTTTCCAGTAAAGGTTGAGGTAATAACGGAAACCGTTCCTGTGTAACCTGTAAAGTCTAAGTCTGTTTCTAAAACGTATATTCCACCTGGATTATCATTTATTTTTAGGAAATCCTCTATACTTGAAATTTTATTTTTTAGAGTGTCGACTTCTATACCACTTGATAGTGTGGTTCCAACGGCTCCACCTATTAGACTCAAATCATTTCTTCCACCAAAGTTTAATTGTAATTCTTTTGCTTTTACATTTTCAATTACACTATATTCGGTTCTTACAGCTAAGGCTCCAACGTTGGCTATGTTCATTGGAATATCGGTTCTTTCAAAGATAACATCTTTTACATAGCCATAACGAATTTTTTGGAAGATTGGGATTTTGTTTCCTATAATTTTATGTCCATTTCCATCCAATTTTCCCATAAAGGTTTGAGTTACGTTGGTTGTCATGGCACTAAAATCAATATCGTTATCTAAAATATAGTAGCCATAAGGTTTAGCGTTTATTTCGTTTACTAGTTCTTCAGCAGTTTTAATGTGTGTCATTTCTAAGTTTGTTCCTAATGGATCCTCTATAAAGTCATTGGTTACTCGTTTTAAGTAATGGTAATAAATTTTACGTAAATTGGTTCCACCAGTAATATTTCGATTGCCATTTTTGGCATCGCTTCTTAATGCTTCTACAAATTGTTCAATCATTAAGTCTATGTTGACGTACTTGTTGTCTTTTTTACTTTCGATTTCAGCGTATCGACTCATACGGTATTCTTTCCAGTTCATTGCTGTTCCTGTTTTAGCTAGCGTTATTTTTTTAATGGCATCTAAGTCTGAACTACTCAGACGACTACCAAACGTTACGTAGCCATCCACTCCAGCATAACCTAACATTTCAAACATATTTTTCTTATTTGAGAAAGCATCAGCGTAACCATTATCATAATGTCCCATATACCAACGCGTTACCCAAATGGATTCGTAACCATAATCATTGGCACCTATACTGTTAATCGGTACAAGGCCTCGAACACTCACTCCCCAAGCATTATTTGGTCTTAACATAATTCGGTTATCCCAAAGAGATTCTAACGTTGTTAAATTCATGGCTTCTGCTTGTTCTTTCGTAATGGTACCCCATGTACTCCATCCAGCCGATGTATTCATTCTCGTTGCAATTTTTGCTTGTTCTTCTGGTGTTAATTGAATAAAGGCTTTTGCGGAAACATAATCTAGAAGTTCTAAGGCATCAAATTGTCCTTTAAAGTAATTTTCTAATTTTTCTCTCGTATTAATTCGCTCTGGTGTTAAATTTTGCGTTGCCATGCTTTCTTTTCCTAATGTAAAGGCAAAGTTGAAATAATATGGTCCGACGTCATAACCAGAAATATTATTGTTACTCCAAGTTTCTTTTTGCTGAACATTTCCTTCGGTATAGGTTTCTAGTTGTAATCTTGCCCCTTTTCTAAACAACATAATTTTATCGTAAAGGGCATGTTCAAATTCATGGGTCCAAGTATCGTAGTTTGTTAGTCCTGGTCTTGCAATAAACCATAAGAATCCTGCAGTATTACCAACACCTGCTGCGGAACCATATTGCCATGCTCCTACCGCTTCGTTGAAGTTTTTGTGGAATGGTTCCGTTGTCGTTCCACTTCTATTCCATGTTGTAACAGGAGAGGTTCCCATTGGAATATTTGTTCCTGGGAAATAATTTGTTTTGTATCCTGTAATCGTTTTTACAGTATCATAAACCATAATCGTAAAACTGTTCCAACTTTCTACATGGAAAGACCCAGCCATGGTATCAAATTGTCTTTTAATAAGAGCAACATGATTTTTTACATGATTTCTTACGGTATTTTGTCCAGATTCCGTTGTTGGATCGGCAATGTAAACTCTTTGTGCTCCAACTTGGAACTGAGCTGGTCCTGATATAATGTATCCTGCATATTTTGGTAAGGTAGATAATGGAAGAATAAAGTTTTGGAACCCTTTTATTCTATCCCATGCACGATATTTTACTTCTGGATGATTTTCAACTGGTATTTCTGCTAAAATTCCAATGGAAGAGAAATGTTCTGTAAACCAATCGTTTAGGTCATCGTAACCACCAATATTTGAAATAATGTTGTCTAAGAATAAGCCCAAATTAGCACTATCAGTGTATTTTTTTATGCTGTTAGTATAGAACGTATGCGTTGCATTGGTTCCTAAATTTCCTGTTAATACTTCATTGGTTAAGTTATCAATGGTCATCGTCTCTTTATACATTTTCCCTTCAAATAATAGAAGATCTGAGACTTTTGCCCCACCGATTTCAAAGTTATACCATCTATGGAAATAGTTATAAGCGTATAAAATTTTATTAATTCTACCACTATCGATTAATTCTTGCTTTATTTTATTATTTAAAAGGTCATTATTTATGTTTAGAATACTGTTTCCATCGTTTTGTAATAATTGTAGGGCAATGACATTTGCAAGTGGCTTCATAGTTTCGTTAAAATGGTCACGATATAATCGACTATCTCCAGCGGTGGTTAAAGGATCAAGTGTAGCGGTATAATCCACTGTATTAATGTATTGTGTTAAGGTTTCGACGATTGATGCGTCCTCTTTTATCACATAATTATTAAAGGCGTACTCTAAATCTAATCCTTCAAGTGTATAAATAGCAATATTTTGATTTAACTCTTTAAATACGACTCTAAATTCAGTCACGGTCAAATCTTCAAACACAACTTTTATATGAGTCATAGTAGAATTATTCTCTGTAGTTAAGTAAGTCATTAATTTTCCATTACTATAAGGTAAGATGTGTTTAATAATTTTGCTATTTAATTCATGTTCTTTAGAAATTTTTAAACCATCTTCAATTAAATATTTTGCATCATAATAAGGCATGAGTTTATTTAAGTTGTGGTACAACACTTCTTTATTTTCATCATAACCATTTATTTTTCTGATTCTTTGATAATCTGGAATGTAAAGTTTGTTATTTGATGGTTTTTCCATCTCCTCCTCTTCTTCTTTTGAAGATTTTAATATTGGTGGGTTGTTGTAAGAGGTGTTTGATAATTCCCAAATCAATTCATCAAAATGCACAGTATTTTTAAAGAATTCTTCGTTAAGGTTTGCTTTAGAAATTCGTTTTACTGTATCCCCCGATTCATTTGTTGCTAATTCGGATTCTTCTATTTCATAATTGTTGGTTGATGTATTATGAATGCTAAAACCATGAACATGATAAAAGTTGTTTCCAGTTGATAAACTTACGTTATTTATTAGGGCGGTATTTGCATTTAAAGATAACCCTACCATGTCCCCATTTAATCTTGGACTAACGTTATTTGTATAATGCACTTTGGTAATACAGTTTTCAATGGTTACTAATTCTGTTCCCTCTGTTGCCCCTAAAATTCCACTTATTCCATTTCCATCTTTATTTTGAGTAGAGTTTAGTTCTCCATCTACATAACAATTTTTAATGCTTCCACCTGTCATGTTTCCAACAATGGCCGCAATCCTTATGTGTCCAGAAGTGGTCAGTTTAAAATTCGTCACACTGTTTTGTTCGAATACAGTTGATGTAGCTTCACCTATGATTCCACCCGTTCTATTTACTCCTGAGATAAGGGTTAAATCTTTTAAATGAACGTTTCTTATTGTAGAATTTATGGCATTGTTTGCTACTGCACCTCTATTATTTACACCAAATACTTTTGGATTTTCTAAGGTTAAGTTCTCAATGGTAGCGGATTCTATTGTATCAAATAGAGGTTTTGTTAAGTTATAAATCTTATGCCCATTTCCATTAATGGTTCCCATAAATGAAGATGCGATTAACGTATCTGTATTTGTTGTAATGATTGATGCATCGTAATCACGAGTTAGGGTAAAGGTTCCTGTTGGGTTTTCTTGAATCTCTTTAATTAATCCTTCTAAAGTGATGTTTTCTGCCACACCTTCATTCATTTGACCAAACGTTATTTCTAATTTATCTTGTTTATTTTCATGATTGTATTGAACGATGTTGTCATATTTTAACGTTAATTTCAATTGATTTTCTTCTATCCTATATCCAGTGATGGTTGTATAGAATGTTGGCATGTTTTTCATGTAAACTTTGGCAATGTATTCGTTTAAATTAGAAAGATCAGACTCTTTTAAACTTTTAACTTCTACCACTCCATTTGCTGTATTTTTATAAACAGATGTTCTAATTATATCTTTCATTTCAAATTTACGAGCACCTAGAGTAATGTCCGCTTCTAAAAGGGTCACATTTTTATATTCGTTTGCGTCTTCTTCTAAAACATTCATGTCTAAATCGTAATCCGCTATTACTTTCACTACATAGTTTTGCTCAGCTTCTGGTTGAAAGTTAATGGCATTTTGATCTTTTCCTAATGCTTGTTCATTTATCGTTACTCCATTTTTACTAACTATAACTTTACCATTTGTAATACTTTCTTCTTCATCCACCACTTTGAATGATGCTGTAATGGTTCCATCTGCATTTTCTTTGTATCCAAATTCAGTAACGGTTGGTTTGTCTTTTAAAACGGTCACTTTTATTTCATTATTATCGGTTAAAATAATTTCTCTTGAGTTATTTAAGATTATTTTTTCAATCGTCGCTGTTTTTAATCCAGAAGTTCTATGACTGTTTATTGTTAGATAATAGGCATTTTCCTTTTTGGTTAAGGCATACTCTGTTCCATTTACCACTGCTTTTATTGGTTCAAAAGTAGTTGAATTGGTGCTTTCAAAGCTGATGGTTATAGGTTCAGATTTACCAAAGTATTTTGTTTCGCCCTTTTCATTGTACGTTTTAATATTATTTAGATTTAATTGATAATCAGCAATTAATTCAATTTCTTTTGTTTCTATTATACCATCGATTATTTTATTGTCTTCATTTGGTCGATTTGGTAAAGTATTGCTGTCTAAATCATAGGTTGCTTTAATTTCTAATGTGTATTTTCTAGAAGGCTCTACTTGGAATGTTAGAACATTTTCTCCTTTATTAACTTCTTTTTCTATTACGTTTCCATCAAGGGTTAAGACTGCTTTTCCGTTAATAAAACTATTCTCATCGTCTTTTAAATTAAAACTTAAGGTGACTTCTTGATTACTTACATTATCGGCTTGTCTGAAGTTTTCAATATAAGGTTTATTTTTTAAAATGTCTACAATAATGGTTTTATCTAATGTAGCTATTTTACCATCACTGTATGTTAAAGCTGTGGTGGTTAAAGAATACAATCCACTTCTACTTGCTACATTTAACGTAACTTCATAAGTACCATTATCTAGTTTTACAGCTATACAATCGTTATTGTTTACACGTATTTTAACAATGTCTTCTGAACGATTACTTTCTACGTCATAAACTAGTTTTACAATTCCACCTTTTTCAACATAATTTTTATTTGGTGTGATGCTGTTTACAATGACTCTAGGTTCTGCTAATACTTCTTTTTCCGCTGCCAGTTCATCCACTTTATTGTCTTCATCTTTTCCTGTTACATTATAGCTCATGAATACTTTTATTTTGTATTTTGTAGTCATGGCTGTGTTTAAGAATTTATTGACTACTTCTGTTTTAACTTCTTCTTGATTTAGGGTCACTCGGTCTATTTCCGTATTGTTTGCATCCATTAAGACAATTGTTAACTTAGAAACTGCTTCATCTTCGTCTTCTAAATTAAACATCGCTCTTAGATTATTTGTATCAACAAATTCCATAGACGTTAAGTTTACTACTTTTGGTTTTCTTTTGTTGATTGTAATTGTAACGCTATTGTTGGCATTTAATTCAAATTTCTTTCCATTTGATAGGGTTACCTCCTCAATGGTAAGGGTTTTACTTCCTAATTCATTTAATGCGTCTAAGGTTACTTTAAATTTACCATTTTCTGCTTCAACATCGTAATTTTTATCGCCAATTTTTACAGTACTTGGGCTATGTTTTGTCTCATTGGTACTTTCAAATACAAGTTTTACTTGATCCCCATTTTCAAAAACTAAAGTTTCTTTTTCTTCTTTAAACGTTTTGATATTTGATAAATCGAAGTTGTAATCTACAATGAGTTGAAGTTCTTTTTCGTATTGTTCTACACCTTTATGTTCTGAGCTTTCTGGATGATTGCTTAAGTTGAAATTTAATATAATATAAGCTATGTATTCTTTCTTTTCTTCAACGTCTAATTCAACACGATTTTCTCCATGAACAAGCTTCTCTTGTTTTAAACGATTTTGATCCGTATCGTACACATCTATATAAGCGTCTTCAATACTGTTGTTTTCATCTACTACTTCAAAAAATAAAATTAGTTTTGAGTCGTCTTTGTTTTCTTCAACTCGGTAATTTTTTATGCTAGGTCTATCTTTTAATACATCAATAGAGAAGGATTCATTTAATTTTATTTTTTTATTGTTATCTAAAATGGCTTCGGTTATGGTGTAATTTTTAAGTTCTGATGTAGGTCCAGCATTTAATTTAAAGACATATTCTGATGTATTTGGTATTTTTTCAACCTGATATTCTATGCCATTTACAACTACTTTTTCTATACTAGCTCCAAAACTCACGTCTCCATTTATTTTTATAGACACTTCTTGATTTTTATTAGGAGAAGCATTATCAGGAACAATTTCAGTTAAATTCACTTCATAATCTAAGGTGTTTTCTAACTTTTGAATTAAAATACTTAAATCTGTTACAGTAATTTTTCCATCACCATTCATATCGGCATTTTCTAATTTGTCATCAGGTAATTTTTTTAAATTGATCAAATGCAATTGTAACAAGCTTGCATCTGCATAGTTAATTTCTGAATCTCCGTTTAATTCTCCTTTTTGGGCAAAATTAAAGGCGTAAACAACGGTAATGCTGATAAATTCGACTAAAATCAGACCAAGAAAGAGAAAAGAACGATTGATGTTTTGATTTTTATCTTTTGATTTATGTCTTAAGTATAAAAACATAATTATTAAAAGTTGAATTAATATAAATAGTAAAATATACATAAATTTATTGGTTGTTTTTTTAATTTTGTTGGTTTCTTCCTCTTTGTTTTCTTCATTTGAATCGGTAGACTGATCTGGCTTTTCTACTTGAGAATTTCCTGGTTTGGTATTTTCATCGGGTTGTTCTGGATTTGAAGGTTTTTCAGTTTCTCCCCCATTATTATCTAACGTTCCATTTGATTCATTTTGATTATTGTTTGATTCCCCTGTATTGGGCTTCGTGGGTAGAATGGGTTTACTTGGTATCACTTGTTGCTCTTTTACTATATTCAGAGTCATTTTAGCTTCATTTAGAAAAATATCTTGTTTCCCTTCAGATGTGACAAGATTTTTTATTTTTATTTCAGTTTTGGTTGCACTTACGTTTTCTTTAACTTTTAACTGAATTTTAACTACATCTTCGCCTATTTTTACGCCTACTTTTCGAATAGCAACCCACTCGTTATTTTGAAGATTGTATTTTAAACTCTCCCAATTATTTTGATTTATAAAGCTCGCCTGAGTTATATTTTCAAAGATATTTTTATCGTATTCAAGCGTTCCTTTATAGGCATTAATTCCTTTTTTTATGTCTTCAAAATGATAAAAAGCTAGAGTAAGTTCGACTACTTCTCCGCCTTTTAATTCTGTTTTATTTGAAGTGACTTTCGTCTCAATTTTAGAACTGGCTATTGCAGATTCTATAAAAATAAAATTCACTAAAAAAATAGCGATTAATCCAAATATTTTCTTTTTCATACTTTACTCCTTATTTTGTTTTTACTTTATATACTTAATGATATATGAAAAACATTTTTTTTTCAACTTCTTTATCAAATATTATGCTAAAAAAACGATATATACTATTAAAATTCATTACATTTTTTAAAGAAAATTAAACAATACCTTATGCTTTTCTATTTTATTTTTCAGCAAAATACGACAAAATATACCTTTATTGTCCAAATAAAAAAACTTTTATAAAAAGTTTTTTAAAATTTAGGATTTGTTTTTTAATCTAAACCAAAATATTGATTCAAAACTTGTTTTAACTTAGGCCCTTGAACTTCTAAATAGTAATCTCTTATTTTATAAGCCACACTTTCACAAAATAAGATAGTTTGATAGTCAAGCTTCTTATTAAGCCATGTTATTTTTAGTACCTTTTCTTCTATTATGATTTCATAATCATCATCAGAACTCATTTCCATTATTGTATTTTTAATGAATTCAGTTAAGTCCTCATAAAAGTTCTCTTTAATTGTATTTTCATCAAAAAATTCTAAATCAGAATTATATAAATTGAAGGTGAGATAAACCCCTTTAAAATAATAAGTTTCCATAAAAGAATGATAATCACTTTCAACAGTACTCGCCTCTATTTCAGCAAAGTAATAGTTTGGATGATTTATTTCTTTTTTTATGTTCTCATTTTTTATTTTCTGTTTACTTATACTGTCGTAACCCTTAATCTTGCATTCACCTTAATACCCCTCCCCTACTCTATTAATACGTTTTAATTGTTCTTTCAACCTATTCTTCCCTTCTTTCAGGTTGTATCATATCGAATTTTATGTTATAAATAAAATATATATTTTTTATATTAGTTATAAATGAGGTTTATATATATGAATATTAATTATGAAAGTTATAAAATTTTTTATCAAGTCGCTTTGTGTCAAAGTATTTCAAAAGCGGCGGAAAAGATGATGCTCTCACAGCCAGCTGTCACCTGGCATATAAAAAATTTAGAAGACCATTTAGGTACTCCTTTGTTTATTCGAACAAAAAAAGGTGTTCTTTTAACAGAACAAGGACAAGTATTATTTCAGTATGTAAAAGTAGGTATTGACTCTTTTACAAATGGTGAAAATGCAATTACAAATATGAAAAATTTAGATTTTGGTCTTTTAAGAATTGGAGCCAGTACAACTGTCAGTCAACACGTTCTCATGCCTTATTTAAAACTTTTTCATGAAAAATTCCCAAATATTGAAATTAATATTGTTAATGATTTAACAGAGAATTTGATTCATGAACTAAGAAATGGAAATTTAGATGTACTATTTTTAAATATGCCTATGGGTAATGCTAAAGATTTAATTGTAAAAAAAATAACTACCGTTCAAGATATTTTTGTAGGAAATAAAAAATTTTATGATTTAACACAAGGTAAGATTCGTTTAGAGGATTTAGAAAAATACCCACTTTTATTTCAAAAAAATCCTTCAAATACGAGACGTTTTTTAGAATCTTATTTAAAAGCCCATCACATTGAACTTATTCCTAAAATGGAGATTGTCAGTTATAATCTTATTATGGATTTCGTAAAAAATGGTTTTGGTATTGGCTACGCTACCAAAGAGTTTATAAAAAAAGAGTTGGAAGATAAAAGCTTATATGAACTAGCCGTTATTCCTTCTATTCCAACAAGATTTATTGGCTTGGTAACTTTAAATAATAAAATTCCTAATTTTAGTGTCCATAAATTGATGGAACTTATTTTTAATTCTTAACTTACCGTCTTTTCAAGTTTATTCCTAAGCCTTTGTTTTTAATAAAAAAAGACACATACATTAAATGATTTACATCTTAATTTTTTTATAATAAAATTCTCAAAGTAGGTCTTAATTCATGCAATTTTTTACAAAAATTTATATTTGCTCAAATAAAAGGTTCAACAAGGTTGGCATTGTCATTTATAACTGCCCTCTCTCATTAACAATTATCATATAACCAAACGACGACCTAAAAATTAAAAATAAGTTTTTGTTTCTTCTAAAGTCTAGTTTGGATTTTTTAAAATAACATAAATTAATATGATCATTTACAAGTATTTTTTTATTTATTAATTCTATTTGAGTATAGTAATATTCAATGCTAAAACTCAAGTCTCCATTTTTATTTCTAATGGTTATAACAGGATATGTAGCACAACTAAATCTCTACTAATAATTATTGAATATCAAAACTTTTTGTTTTTAAATCACAATAATATCTACCACTTGTAGCAGTAAATTTTAAAACACAATAATCTGGATCAGTTACACCTTTTTTATAAAACATGGTATCACCTATTTTCCAAAGTCTATTTTTAGTTTCTTGGTCTGTTAATATTTCCATCTTTCCTTTTAACATCACTCCTACATATTTAACTAACCCTTTATGATAAAAATAGATACTAGCATTAGGATTATTTTGAAATTGTTTGGCTCTCATAGATGAAGTATTTGTAGAAAAATAAAACACTTTTAAACTTTCACGCTTTCTAGGTTTAAGCATCGCTTTCACATTAGGATAATTTTCATTATCAATAGAAGCTATAAAACTAACCTTTTGCCTATCAATAAATTTTTCTATTTTCTTTAAATTCATAAAACTTTCTCTCACTTTTTCAAATTGTCATTTTCTTCAAAATAATAGGTTTCATTTTTGTTATTTTGAATGATTGCATTTTTTGGTACTACTTTTAAGACATTAAATATATTATAAATATCAGGATAGACACTAATCATTCCCATTATTGATGTTCCAAATAATATACCATTTAATTCCTTTAAATTATTATTACTAAAACAAAATAGAACTAATGGAATCACTCCTAGAATCATTGGTAGGATACTTAAAAATATAAAACGATTTCTCTTTACGGGACTTGAAGATAATGCAACTGCTGTAAAACTTCTAGGCATTATTCCTAAAAATACTGTCGCATTTTTAGGAAAAGCAATAGCGTGTAATAATTCGTGAATAATGATTAATAAAAAACCTATGGTTACCCCTACGAATATAAACCATTCATTTATTACTTTTTCACCCGCTATAAATGTTTTTGTAAACATGCCTATAAAACAGATTAAAACAGAAGGAATCATAAAAGGTAAGGCTTTTATTTGCATTTTTTTCATATCTTCTTCACTATCTAATTTTTTAGCATTTTTAGGTAAATTCGCTACAGGAAAATCTTTTTCGCTTTTTATTATACCTTTCCATATAATTTTAGACATATTTTTTTCTCCAATCCTTCGATGAGTTACCATTTTATTATAGCATCTATAATGTTAAACATAAAGATTTCAAAATTAAAATTTTGATTATATCAAACATCGAGCGTTCGGATGACTAAGTGTGCTTAAATATAGCATTCAATATTACAAACTGATAAAATTATTCAAATTCGAATAGTTCTAACGGCTTTTCTTACTGTTTTCATAAATTTTCTTTATCTTTTTTCTTATCTTTAAGTTGATAATCAATATTATTTTTAATAGGTGCAATTTTTTTATTTGTTTAACAAATAGGTAAAAAGTAGAAAAGGAATTGATAATCTTTTATTAGTCTATTGATTTAATATATTGTTCTAAATCGTTAAGTGGAATAGCATTACTTAAGTTTTCTATGGGGTTCTACATATTTTTCTTTGGTGCCCGAAAAAGAAGTACAACAACTTTTACACTAACTCATTTTTGTTTATAGTCATGTAATTCATTATTTGATTTAGACTCTATGAACTCTCTAAGACTGATTCTATTTTCATCTAATATATCATCTCCAGCTAATTTTAGAACAGTACAAGTATACAAAACATTTCTATTATTTCTAATAAATTCTTGTAATGGAATACTTAAGTAATTATTGTTCATAGTTTTATAACCAGCTCTTCCAAATAAATATTCATTAGTTAAATCACAGATTTTCCAATCCTGATTTACTCTGTAAAGAACTACATGATGATACCAATGTGGTAAAACCATTCTTAAAAAATGAGATTCTAAGCCTACACCTTTTAACTCCTCATGGATTAAAGAGGCAAAATGGGTACAAACACCTTTTTTAGAAATTAACAATTGTTGAGCATTCATTTTTGTAGCATCTTCAATATCCATCAAATTATAATCCCGAGAAGAAACTAATTGAGCAAAATCTTGTGAAAAGGAAAAACCTTTTTTATATTTTTCATATATACTTTTAAAAAAATTAAATTTTTCATCATCTGACAAACCCATACAATCCTTCTTTGCATAAATGAAGGATTCATAATCGTTATTTTCTATACGTTTTTGAGTATAGCCTGCTAATTCTACTAATAATTCATATTCACTAATAAAGGCATCTTGTGAAACAGAAGATCTAATTGGACTCCCTTTTATAGTCTCTATAATTTTTGTGAGTTCCTTATCACCACTTAAGTTTCCGTTAATATCAAAGAAATTCCATCCATTTTCAAAATATGTATAATGATACCAGGACATTTCATCTCCATAATTTAGTCCTATAGACAAATCGTATTTTATACGTAAATTAATATCTGATAAAACTATGAAAGCTTCAATATATTTCTTTTTGGTTAGTTCATCAAAACAATCAGCACCACTCATTATTCCTGTAAAAGCACGATAAATTTCATAATCTGTCGAATTTTTAGCAATACCTAATAAATCATAAAAATCTTCTTGCATAATATAATACCTTCCTATATTATAATCAACACAATAAATTATCTAACACGTTCATTGAAGATGTCAATGTACAAGTGTGTTTACTAAATTGACATTTTCAATTTAGTTATATAACTATACTATCATATTTCTAAACATATTAAAACTCGAAACATAGAAGTTCGAGTTTCCTATCAATCTGGTGCGATAGTGATAGTTATCTACAACTTTTCGCAAAATTAAGTAATCAAGTACATATAGTACTGACTTCATATTTAAATTATAATATATTTATTAGATTTATCCAATACTTTTTTTAATCTTTATTACAATTCACATCAACACTTGAATAGATATAATTATAATATTTATATAAATGCTCACAATTCTTCTTTACAAAATTAAGATTTTTTTCAATTAAATATTTAACTATATCACTAGCACTATATTTCTTTTCATAAGTAAGTAAAGAAATTTTATGAGGTTCTATAACTTTGTTAGAAAATGTATGCATATTCCAATATTCCATTTGTTTTTCAGAAACATTACTATCATAAGCATATAGACTTTCAATATAACTTGCCGGATAATTTGAAAATGCTTTTACTTCATCAACATCATCAAAACTGAAATCAACATTTTCCTCTAAATCTAAAATTAAGTAGATACTATTATCTAAAATATTTTTTAATTTTCTATAAGCCCAATTGGATTTATTCTTACTTTTTTTATTATTTGAAATTATTATTTTATGAATTATCTTAGGAAAGAAACTTACCTTTAAAAGATAAGCACCTATCCAATATATCAAATTACTTTTAGGTTTTGCAATAAGCCATTTAATCTAAGAATCCATAATTACTAAAGCACCTTTATCTCCAATAGAGAAAAAGATTTTTTTGCTTTTTTCAATAACTTTAGCATTTATTCCTATTTTAGGAACTAATCCATTATCTATAATACTATTTAAATTTTGAATATTAGTATAGTGAAGAAAAACATTATCTAGATCAATGCTTGAAATATCATGTGTATTTATATTTAACAGTACATCATTATTCATATCTCTTTATATCCTTTTGACTAATTGAATTTCCTCTAAATCATTGGGAACTATAACACTACCATTAAATACACTTTGTGCTTCTTCTAAATATAGTTGCTTTCTATCATCTCCATGTGATTCCTCAGTATGATATAGTATTAAATTCTTTACCTCTAATTCATTCATAGTTTTAGCAACACTTAATGCAGTTGAATGATTCTTTTCATAGGCATGAAATATATTTTCTTCTCTGTCTAAGCAAAATGCTTCATGAGTTACATAATCAGCACCTTTAATCCTATCCTTTAATTGTGGATTCAAAGTTTCATCACCTAAAAAGATAAATCTATTTTCATCTAACATACATTCAAAGCCAAATTGTTTTGTACCTTTTGCAAGTATATCAAAGAACTCATATTCAACACCATTTATAGTATATTTATCACAATCACTAAGTATAACGAAATTAACTATACTATAAATTGCTTCTGTTAATACTGGAGGCAATACATAACCAGATACACCTTTGATTGTTTCATATACAACATCATTACAATAAATATTAATTTTTTGCTTTATTTCGCCATGCATAGCCATTCTACTCATTTTCTTAAACATCCATATTAATCCTAAAATATGATCTGTATGACTATGTAAACTACCCCGTAACAAGATTTCGGGGCTTTAATAAGGAATCACAAGGTAC
>CAOKAG010000011.1 GCA_948466395.1 uncultured Mycoplasmatota bacterium | reverse complement strand
AGGTACAAGTAATTGGGTAAACTTCCTCTTATATTAGACAGTGACACAAGCTGCTGTACGCAAGAATGTGAATTAGTTATAGATCAAATGTAAAAAAGTTTAAAAAATTATATATACGATAATTCCTAGTTACATTTTAATTGATCTATTATTTTTGAAAAGTGAGGTAAAAGATATGGCATTTGATTATAAGAAAGAATATAAGGAATTCTATCTGCCAAAGAATAAACCTAGTATAGTTGAAATTCCTAAAATGAATTATATTGCTGTGAGAGGACAAGGAAATCCAAATGAAGAAAATGGAGATTATAAAAAGACCATCGGTTTATTATATGGTATTGCTTATACAATAAAAATGAGTTATAAAGGGACTCATAAAATTGATGGATTTTTTGAGTTTGTCGTTCCACCTCTCGAGGGTTTTTGGTGGCAAGAGGGTATGAATGGCACGATTGATTATAAAAATAAAGATGCTATGCACTTTATATCGGTTATTCGATTACCCGATTTTGTGACAAAGAATGATTTTGATTGGGCTATAGAAGAAGCAACTAAAAAGAAAAAAGACGATTTTTCAAGAGTTGAATTTTTAACTTATAATGAAGGAATATGTGTTCAATGTATGCATTTAGGCTCATATGATAATGAGCCGATAACCATTGATTTAATGCATCAATATGCAAAAGCGAACGGATATGAATTAGATATAACTGGTGAAAGATACCATCATGAAATCTATTTAAGTGATCCAAGAAAGTGTGATGAAACTAAATTAAAGACGGTTATAAGACATCCAGTTAAGAAAGTGAAGGAACCTATTTAAAACAGATCAATTTGATCTGTTTTTCTTTTAGATACATTTTAGATACAAGATTACTATAAAATTATAATTGTTAAACATAAAAGGGAGGAATAATTAAATGAAAAAAAGTGTTTTAACGGGTTTAGGAATCATAGGAGTATTAAGTTTATTGGTATTCGTTTTTGCACCAAGAGATAAGTTACAAGAGATAAAACTTCCATTTGGTAGTTTTAAAACAAATAAAGAAGTAAAGGAGGAGATGAGGTTAATATCAACTGAAAATGCAAGTAGCTATAAAAATGGGTATTTTTATATCAAGCAAGATAGTCGTAAAATCATGTATTTTGATTATAACACCAAAAAAGAGGTTTATCTTTGCAATAAACCAAATTGTAAGCATGATAATAATACTTGTAGTGCTTATTTGGAAATTGGACAAAATAATGAGCTCTTTTATTATAATGATTATTTATACTTTGTTAATTCGGAAGCAGCAGGAAATATTATTTCAGTCAATTTCGATGGAACTCCAAGTAAAGAAAATGAAGGAAACCCAGCAACTATTTATAGAATGAATTTAAATGGTACAGATAAGAAAAAACTATTTACAGCTCCAAGTGGTACACAAATGTTTATGCCCTATATTATAAAAGGAAGCTTTTTATATAGCTTTTTAGAAACATACAAACTAAATAAAGACGAAAGTGATGCTTTTGTTTCGTCTGTGACAGAAAGTAAACTCGTTGCCATCAATCTTGATACTGGAACTTATGAAGTGATTAGGGATGGGCTTCATAACGATTTTATTGGCGAGTATGAAGATAAAATCGTATTACAAGAAATTGAATATTTAAAGAATCCCGATAGTTTTGGAGAGGATACAAAAGGATATATTGATAATCTTTATCATTCAAAAACGAGAATTATTGTATTGGATCCAAAGACAAAAAAAGAAGAAATTGTTTATGAAGGACTTTACAAAAGTATTGAAACTTTAAAATTCTATAAGGATGGTATTTACTTTATAGGGCAAAATAGCAAAAAACTTGAATATCTTAATTTTAAAACAAAGAGCCGAGAAACAATAAAGGAATTGTCAAATACAGATTATCAACTATTAACTATTATCGATGATAAAATACTAATATCTAGGTATAAAGATCGTAATGCTTATGTAGGCGAGGCCTATGTTATTGATTTAAAAACAAAAGATATGAAAGAATTTACGCTGAAAGATAAAAATGACTATTTAATAAAGATCCTGTCAAGCAATGATGAGTATTATTTTGTTAAAATAGAATCCATTTTGGGTAAGGAATATACAACATGGGCTGGAACGAAACAACAAGAGATAATTGGAACCAATTATGGGTTAATAAAAAAGTCTGACTATTGGGCTTCCCAACCAAATTACATTAAAATGACAAATGCAAAGTAGGCGAATTTATGTTAGAAATAAAAGAAATCAATAAGAGTTATGGAACGAAACATGTTTTAAAAGGAATTACTTGTAAATTAGAAAATGGTATCTATGGATTGCTTGGACCGAATGGAGCTGGAAAGTCAACTTTAATGAATATCATTACAACAAATTTAAAGTCTGATTCAGGTGAGATTTTATGGAAAGGGAAAAATATTTTGGAAAATAGAGAGGCTTACTTAAAAATACTGGGATACATGCCTCAACAACAAGGTTTATATAATGGTTTTACTGGATATATGTTTTTAAACTATATAGCCGTTTTAAAAGATATTGCCAAAAGGGAGATTAAAAGTGAAATTGAAAGAGTCGTAACTTCTGTCAATTTAAAGGCGTGTATTCATTCTAAAATTGGAACTTATTCAGGGGGGATGAAACAAAGACTATTGATTGCAAGTGCTATAATTGGTAATCCAGAACTTATTATATTTGATGAACCCACTGCGGGATTAGATCCTAAAGAAAGAGTTCGAGTAAAAAATATGCTCAAGAAATTAGCTCAAGATAAAATTATTATTGTGGCAACCCATATTGTGCCAGATATAGAGCATATTGCCAAAGAAATATTGGTTTTAAAAGAAGGGGTTTTACTTGCTGAAAAATCAGCGGAAAAACTAATAGAAGATTATGCGATAGGGGGAAATCTTGAAGATGTTTATATGGCTATCTTTGCAAGTGGTGAAGATTTATGAGGCTTGTAACGTTTGAATTTTTAAAGATTGTAACCAGTAAACGTTTTCTTATTACTTTTTTTCTCTTACTAGGAATCAATTTTGCATTCTTAACTTATAGTGGTTATAGAGAAAGTAAGACCAGTATTCCTTATCAAGCCTATCGTTTATTAGAGCATGATTTAAAGGGGAAAACAAATGAAGAAAAAGGTGCATTTTTAAAGAAAGAATACGAAAGAGTATCTGGCCTCTATCTGATTTACACCATTCAAAACAGTCTAAAAAGCGAAAATCCTAGTATGCGTAACTATGGAGAAGCTTTAAGAGAAGAAAATAAAGAACTCTATAACCAATATTATGAAATGTCCAAATGCAATCAGGTATTTAAATATACCAAAGATATATATATAGAACAATCATTTTTAGAGAAAATGAAGAATGATTATGACAAAGTAAATCATTATGATAAGGAAATCAATGCTATTTTGGAAGAGGCTGAAATTTTACAAAGTATAGTCCTATTTAATAAAACGAATGATAATTTATCCCTAAAAACGATTACGAGAACCGCAACTGCTTATAAAGAAATGTTAGGAACCCCTATAAATTTTGAGATTGAAAAAGGAATAGAGAAAGTAACCTCTCTTTCTCTAACTGACTTTTTTGTCCTAATTATGATTTTTCTATTTTCATCAATTCTTATAACTGAAGAAAAAGAAAAAAATTTATTTACGATTATTAAAAGTACGAAAAATGGACAAAGTAAAACGATCATTGCCAAAATAACAGCTTTATTTTTGGGTGTGCTACTTGTAAATTTTATATTTTATGGGATGAATTTTGTCTATTATGCTCTTTTCGTTGGCTATGGGGATTTGTCGTCAACGCTTCAAAGTTTACCGCTATTCATGTTTTCCACTCTTAAAATCAATATTTTTGAGTATTTATTTTTGTTTTTTTTAACTAAAGTTCTCATTTTTTTCTTAATTGGAATGATTATGTTTTATTTTTCAATACACTTTAATCATTCTGTAACTTGTCTTATAAGTATAACTACTTTAATATTGATTGACTTTTTTTTGCTGAAGACGATTGATGTGAATTCTAGTATCAATTTATTTAGAGCATTTAACTTAATTTACTTAGTAAATACAAATAGTATTTATCAGATTTATGGTAATTTGCAATTTGGAAATCTTCTGTTTGAGAAAAGCTCTATTTTACTAATTCTCCAAATGACTTTTATAATTTTTTTCATCAGTTTATCTCTATTTAAGTATTTAAAAAGTATGAGTATAACTTTAAAAGAAAATAGAATCTTTTCTAAAATAAGGAATTTTAAACTATTTAAAAAATTAGGATTTAAGAGTGTGCTTGCATTTGAAACTTATAAATTATTATTTACCAATAAAGTCCTGCTTATTAGTCTATTGTTTTTGTGTTTGTTAGGTTTTAATTATAAAAATCAAAGTTTTAATCTTTCTTATAATGAAATGTTTTACAAAGGCTATATGGATGTTTTAAAGGGAGATTTAACAAAAGAAAAAGAGGATAGAATACTAAATATTAAAAAGGAATACGATGAAGCACAAGCAAAAATAAATGAGATAATAAAACTCTATGAAAAAGGAGAAGTAACCTTTACTGAAGCTTCTATCGCTCAAATGCCTTATGAAGATATTTTAGCAACGAAGAATTTATTTTCAAGGATTGAAGAAAAATATGACTATATCAAGGAAAATCCGCAAGCAAAGTTTGTTTATGATACTGGCTACAATAAGCTATTTAGAATAAATAACAAAGTGAATGAAAACGATATATCTATTTTGATTGTTACTATTATATCGTTATTAAGTTTATTTATTATGGAGTATAAAACAGGATTTATCCATATTTTAAATGCAACGGTTAGAGGAAGAAAGCGAACAGCAAGCCAAAAAATAATCGTATCCCTCCTCTTGTGTTCTTTTATTTATTTCCTAAGTGTAGTTTTTGAAATATTGAATGTTTTTAAGATGTATGGTATGGATAATCTTTTTAGTTCGATTATTAGTTTAACTTATTTTCATGACCTACCTTCAAGTATAACAATATTAGAATATTTAATTTTGTTTTTACTTACAAAATATATTTCTTATATTATGTTAGTTTTATTGATAGAGTTTATTACTTTAAAACTTAAAAATTTGGCTTATGCTTTTACTATATCAATCATAATTTTATTTATTCCAATACTATTAAATGCTTTTAATTTTGTGAAAATAGGCTTCTTTCCTTTTATGAATTTATCGTGGATGGTTACACACTTTTCTAGTATCCTTTGTCTTCCTATCGTAGTAATTATAGCCATTTTCTTGTATAATAGTCTTTTAAAGGGATTGGAGTGAGTATTCATGAGTAAAATATTAATTGTTGAAGATGAAAAATCAATCGCTGATTTAATCGCGATGGGACTTAAAGCAAATGGATATGAAATCGATTTTGCTCTTGATGGTGGAGTTGGAGCCGATTGTATTATGGATCATCATTATGATTTGATTTTACTTGATATTATGCTTCCAAACTATGATGGATATGAACTTTTAGAATATGCTAGAAGAGAAAGTTTTCCTGTTATTTTCATAACCGCTAAAGGAGAGGTAAAAGATAAAGTAAAAGGATTGAATATGGGAGCAGATGATTATATTGTAAAGCCTTTTGAAATGGAAGAATTAGTAGCAAGAGTCAATTCTGTACTTAGAAGATATAAAGCGGTTATAAATCTACCTAATATTAAAATAAATACTAAAACAAGACAAGTTTTTGTTCAAGATAAAGAAATAAAGTTAACTCCTAAAGAATACGATTTACTTATTTATTTAGAAGAGAATGGGGGAACCATTTTAACAAGAGAACAGATTTTATTCCATGTTTGGGATGCGGATTTTGATGAAACTAGAACAGTAGATTTACATATTGGAAGACTTCGTCAGAAATTAGGCTTAGAGGATGTCATTAAAACCATTTATAAAATAGGCTACCTTTTTGAGGTGTAACATGAAATTTTCGCTTAAAATTTTGATTGGGACAATGATGATTGTTGCTTTGATGTTTACTCTTTCAGGCATTTTTCTTATTCATTCTAATTTCAAGAATTCTTATAATTTACAAATGAAACAAAACACGGAAGAACATTACTTAGAAAAATATAGCATAGAAAGTAATATTAACGATAATATAAATGATAATGGAAACATTGATATTAAGAATTTAGAAAGTTATTTATACACTTTAACTTCTTACTTAGAAAATTCACGAAAATTAATCATCTATGTGGAGGGTGAAAAAGTTTGGAACAACGTCCCATTTGAGGTGGATCAGGATCTGTTAAATGCGAATCGTATTCCTTATGAATTTGATTCTAAAAAATATTCTATTATGGCTTCTACTACAACAATTAATAATCAACATGTTTTAGTTGTAAGTGTTTTTGATATATCAGGAGTATTTAAAGTAAGAAATCAAAATCTTCAAGTATTTTATATCATTGATGTTCTACTTTTAATATTGTGCGGATGTATTACTGCTTTGTTTACAAGAATTTTAACAAAACCTTTACATAAATTAGAGGAAACTACTAGAATGGTTGCAGATGGTAATTTAGATGTCGAAATAGGTGAGTATTCTAATGACGAAATAGGCAGTCTGGCGGAGTCTTTTAATATCATGGTCGATTCCATTAAAAATAAAATAACTGAATTAGAATTATCTGTGCGTAGAAGAGATGATTTCGTCTCCAATTTTACTCATGAACTTAAAACACCGATGACTTCAATTATGGGTTATACCAAAGTTCTTAAATCAAAGAAGTATAAAGAAAAAGATAAAGAAAAGGCTCTTGATTATATTTATAGTGAATCGAAGAGATTAGAAGTTTTATCTCATAAAATGTTAGATTTATTTAAGTTATCGAGTGGGAAGATTGAATTAAAAGCAATAGAGACTAAAATTTTCTTTAACTCATTTAAAAATTTAGCCTTATTAAGATTCGGCCCTATTAATTTAACATTAGATATAGAAGCCAAAAAAGTTCTAGGAGATGAAGTGTTATTAAATGTTTGTTTTATCAATTTATTAGAAAATGCCATAAAGGCAAGCGATAAAAAGTCTGAGATAAAAATAGTTGGTAAAGAGGTTAAAAATAAATATCAAGTGTTTATGATTGATAATGGAGAAGGAATTGAAGAAAAAGAGTTAGAGAGAATTACAGAAAGTTTTTACATGATCGATCCATCTAGGAGTAAAAGTAAGGGGGGGTATGGAATTGGACTTGCTCTTTGTGAAAAGATTGCTAATTTGCATCATACCAGTTTAAATTTTGTAAGCCAGTTAGGGAAAGGAACTATGGTTAGTTTAGAATTGGAGGTTGACAATGAAAAATAGATTTATAATAGGGTTATTTTTTTTAATACTTGCCCTTTCATTAATAATACCTAAAATAGCTTTATTTTTATTAGAAAATCACCATATAGATAAAAATTATCAATCAAATGCCACTATTCTAAAAGCCAGTTATTCAAATGATCAAGATGCTCTGATCAGAACAATTTATTCTAAATATAATGGGGAAAAGTATAGTATTTCGATAAATGATGTTTATGAGTTTTCAACACTTTATTATGAAGAAAATGAAAAAAGGAAGGAGAATGAAGAACTAGTAAAATTGCAAGAGTTAGAAAAAATTGGAATGATTCAAGCTCATTTTTTTACCTATATGGAGAAAAATAAGACCATGGTTGCAAGAATTAATAAATATCAAGGCGAAAATATGAGTTATTCAAAAATTAGAATTTTTCTTCCTACAAATGATTTTAGTATCGCTTTTATGTCTTTTGAAGTAGAACAAAAGACAGGGAAAATTATTGCCTTAAAAATTCCAAAAGAATATGTTAATTTTCAAGGAGAGGTTATGAAAGACTATGTAAGTTATTTAGGGTTTTCTAAAAGTGATTGGCTCTATGAAACTAACTCTATTAAATCAAAGACAAATAGACTAGAAATAAAAATAGAAGAGATAAACGATCTAGTGGCTATAAGTATTGTACCTTATTATTAAAAGAGAAATTTTTTTTAAAAATAAAGATTATTTAGGTTTTAAGATAGAGATTTTTAAAAAGAATGAGGTTAGATTATCTTTTCTTTTTTATTTTAAAACGGATGGCTTAATAAGCCATTGCGATATATAAATGAAAATAATAAAATAGTTTTTGAAAGGAGAGAAGCTTTATGCAAGATAAAAAAAGATTTGGGGAATATATTGCTGAAAAAAGAAAGAAAATGAATTTAACACAGGAGGAATTAGCTCATAAATTATATGTTATTCCCACAACTATATCAAAATGGGAGCGAGGCATAACGTATCCTGATATTAGTATGATTACTCGTCTTTGCAAAGAATTAAATATATCAGAACATGAGTTTTTTACCGCTTGTGATGATGAGACAATAAATAAAGAGAAAAGAGAAATTCAAAAATATAGAACTTTTAAAAAGTGGTTATTTATTCTTTTAAATTTGAGTTATTTAATTGGCATTGTGGTATGCTTTATTTGTAATTTAGTTTTAGAAAAAGAACTCTCTTGGTTTTTTATCGTTTTAATTGGTATTTTTATTTCCTTTTCGATTACAAGTGTTCCTTTCTATCTTAAAAATAATAAATTTAGGCTTATAAAAATCTCTTTTATCGTTACAGGACTTGTTTATTTATTATTATTTACTATCCATTACGTTAATAAAGGTCAATGGTTAATAGGAAGTTTTATTATCGCCACTTTTGTTTTTATTTTTTTATGTGCTACGATTTTAATTGGTACTTTTTAAAAAAAAGTTTAGTTTTTAATTAAAAGCCTTTATTTTAAGGCACAAATACAAGAAGTTAAAGTGATTTTACTACTAATTTACTACTTTTGAAAGAGTTTTAATAAAGAGTCTTGATATGTTAAATTTAAAGAAACGATAAGATGTCGTTTTTTTATTTTCCTAATAATGATATAATATTTATTAGTGAGGTGCAATGTATGACAAAAGAAGAACAAAGAAACGAAGCAATTTTGAGAATACAAGAATTAACTAAAAAATTTAATCTTAATTCAAATATGCTAGACTTTTTTAAAAATGGAAAAATTTATGGGCTTGATTATGTAGAAGATAGTAAAATACAAGATAGGAACAAATTGATTTCTAATATTATAGCAGAATGTCAAAACGAATATAATTCAGTAGTTTATTATTATTTTATTGTTGATATTAACATTGAGGGTTATAATTTAGAACTATTAAATATATTTTATGTCGGACAATATCAAGAAGATTGGGAAATTGAAAGATTATCAGAAAATAATGAAGTGTATATACGCACTTATGAACTTAGTAGCCCTAATTATCCTGAGTTATGTTTTGCAAAAGTAAATTCTGTTGATGGTAATCTAATAAGAACATCTTAAGAATAAAAAACGGTTAGCACAATACTAATCGTTTTCTTTTTTGTCCATATCTCCCTTATTTTTTAGATTTTCTAGGGCATACTCTATACATTGGTTAATAAGTTCATTTCTACTTATATCAATTTTACTTGCTAGTGTGTCTATTTCTTCAAGTGTTTTTAAATCAACACGAATAGTAGCAACAACTTTTTCAACCGATGTAGGCTTCTTATAAGGTACAAAATCTTTCATTACATCACGCCCTTTCTTTATATATTGTAATGCTTTAACTACTTTATTCATATGCTCAATGTGCGAATTATGAACTAATTCTATAAGTAATTACAAAAATGTAATTGACTTTATTTAAACAAAGTAGTAAACTTATATTGTCGGTTATAAGTGCTTATAACTGATGTTGTAATTGTTGGTCGCAGTATGCAGTTAAGCCAACAATAGCAGTAATGGAACGCCGTAGTTTAGTGTTCCGTATTTATGGTAATAATATTCTTTATGAATATTTATTATATATTCAATAAAATTTTAGATGTAAGAAAGGAAAGGTATAAAATGAGAAAGACAAGTAAAATTTTATTATCGGCATTAGCAGTATCTAGTATGTTTTTTACTATGACAGTTAATGCAGAAGAATTAACACCAACACCAAGTGAAAATCAAAATATCACAGTAGCACAAGATACTACAAAAACTGTAAGTGATTTAACACAAGAGGAATTAAACACTATTATTCCAAACGAAATAGAAATAAGTACAACAAAAACTGATATGGCTAATTATTTTGCTAATACTTACAATGACGCAGATAAAGAAAATCCTTCTGAAGTGGCAATAAAGGACAAAATAGTATCTATTTTTAGTGCAAATGGTTATACAATCAATGTTTCTGAATTTTCAATTTCAGTTATGGCGACTAATTGGGAAGAAAGTTTTATTGAAATTATTGGTAAAGAAATACATAAAGATTTCACTATTAAATATACAAAAGAAAGTGGATATAGTGAACAAGACGCAACATATGTTAAGAATAAAGTAGATAGTATTAAGTTTGCAGATTACGAGGGTATGAACGCAGTATTTACAATTTATAATTTAGGCGACGAAGAAAATGCTAGTAAATGGACTAGAGATACTTTTGATTTTGCTAAATTATTAAATGATAGCTCTATTACTATTAAAAAATCAAATAGTTTTGGTGGTCAAGGTGGTGGAACTCCTTGGGGAGAAACACACGATTTATATTTTTATAAGAATGATATATTATATTTTGTAAAAAAAGATGTTCAAAATATGGGAGCATATGGAACAACATTAGAAAATGGAACACCAGTAAATATGGCAAGATTAGAACAAGATGACGAAATTTACAAAGCAATGGCAAAAGAATTAGAAAGTAAAGGCTTTACAAATATTCTAGGTTGTTATGAGTTAACGGCTTATGGAACAACTTATGACAATATGAAAGTATCATTTAATCTAGGAAGTAATTACAGTGGTAAAGAAGTACAAATACTACATAAAAAGAAAGACAATACTTATGAAATCTTTAAAACAACAGTAGCAGATGGAAAAGCAGAAATAACAGTAAATGAGTTTTCACCATTCATGATTGCTTTAACTGAAAATAATACTACTACTGAAAATGTAAATAAAGCACCTAACAATGCTCAAACTTCTTCAATAGATGTTGTACTATACTCTATATTGGCTCTTGGCTCTTTAGTAGGAATTACTTATATTCTAGTTAGTAAGAAGAAAAAGGAAATAGCCTAGTTGCTATTTCTTTCTATTTAAGGTAATGAAAAAAAGAAAATTTAAAGTAAAAAACATTCTACTAGTTTTATTTATAGTAGTGTTCCTATTCTCTACTACTAAAATTGTATTATTCCTATTCGATTCACGCAACAATAAAAAAGAAACCAAAGAATTGATAAAAGATGTTATCAATATAGAAATAGAAGAAGAAAAAGAAGTATTTAAAATTGACTTTGATAAACTATTATCTATCAATAATGATACTATTGGGTGGGTAAGATTTAATCAAGACAAAGTAAACAACCCTATTGTACATACAAGTGATAATTCCTACTATTTAAAACGCTCCTTTGAAAAGAAAAGTAATCAAGCAGGAGCAATATTTATGGACTATCGAAATACATCTTTTAATGATAGAAATGTTGTATTATTCGGTCATGCTATGCTAGATGACACAATGTTTGGCTCACTACAAGATTTATTTAAAAAGGATTTCTTTGATACGAAAGAAAATAACTATATTCAAATATACAATAAAGACAATGAACTTTTAACCTATCAAATATTTAGTTATTATATTATTGAAAAAGAAGAATATTATATAACTACTTCATTTAATAGTGATAGTGATTTCAATAAATTTATTGATACCATTACAAGAAGAAGTTATAAAAAGTTTGATGTAGAAGTATCTACAAGTGATAATATACTTACACTCTCTACTTGTTCGGGTACGGGTGGAACATCTAAAAGAAAAGTTGTACACGCAAAAAGAGTTGAAAATTTAGAATAATCTATAAAGTAATTAAAATAAGAAGTAGTATTTATAAAGTTTTGAAAGATTTTAGATACTACTTTTATAATGGATAAAAAGGAGTGTTTATATGAAGAAAAATTTATTTAAAATTATGGCAATATTAGGTTATATAATTATTGTGTTACTAGCCTTTACAATTCCCAAAGACCCAAATATTATAATACCAAGTTATACTTATATGAGTTGTGATAAACCTTTATGGCTATGTATAATATTAGGCGGTTGGTTTTTCTATTCAATATTTTTAAGTGAATTTTATGATTTTTTAAATGATTAACAAAATAATTTTGGTATAAATAAATTATGATCCAAAATTATTTTTTGCTTTGCTATATATTACATGGGCTAAAAATGGTATAATTTTATTATGATTAAATACGAGGAGGTATCTATATGGAGGACAATAAATTAATAGAAGAAAATAGAGGCTTGGTATTAAGTATTATTAAAAAAAATTCGCCAAAAGGATTATCAGCAGAAGATATAGAAGATTTAGAGCAATATGGATATATAGGAGTTTTAGAAGCAAAACAAAAATTTGATAATAACAAAGGAGTTAAATTTTCAACTTATGCTACACCATGGATAAAATACAATGTTCAAAAAGGTATAGCACAATTATTAGGTTTTTCAAGATATAGAAATAATCAAATAATTGAAATGAAACGAGCCGAAAATGAATTAACCCAAGAATTAAATCGAAAGCCAACAGATAATGAACTTGCCGATAAATTGCAAATACCATTAGAAAAATTGAGTGAAATTAAAAAACTTATTCAACCAACAGTTTCATTGGAAAATTCTATTGATAGTGAAAGTAAATCTATTATGGCAGATTTTATAGCAGATAATTCCATGAACCCCGAAGAACAGTTAATAGCAAAAGAAGAATTGAAAATTAGAGAGAGAATAGATAAAGCATTTTTTAGAACTTTAACTAAAGGCGAAAAAAGAGTTTATCTCTTAAGAAAAAAATATAATATCACTACCACAGCCAAAATGCTTAACTCTACTAGACAAAGAATTCATACAATAGAAAATGATATTGAATTAAAGGATATTTCATTTCGTCAGTCAGAAGAATATTATAATATAGAAAATGGAATAACGATAAATTTATTAAAAGAGATTATTGAAGAATGTAAGAAAAACATTGATGTATCAGTAAAAGGCGAAAAAATATCTGAATATGAAAATTATGAAGATTTACAAGAAAAAGATTTTAAAGAACTTTCAACTAAATTCTTTCGTGATTATAGCGAAAGTACAATGTATCCTACTTTTGGTAAATTTTTTAAAAAAATTTGTGAAGATAGAGGAATAACTGAAACAATGTTTTGTAGGGCAACAAAATTAGATAAAAGCAGTTTTTCATCATATAAATCTAGTAAAGCATCACCAAGTTTAGTTTCGCTAATAGCATTTGGTATATATTTTAAGATAAGCACTAATATAATAGAAAAACTTATTAGATTAAGTGGGTGCTACTTAAAAGAAAATGATAAAACACACATGGCATATTCATTTATTTTAGAAAATTTAAAAGGATACCCTATTGCTTATTGTAACAAAGTTTTAGAATTGTTTGGTGTAGAAGAAAAAGACTTTTTACAAACTGAAAAGAAAAAAAGAACGAAAAAAACTATTTAATAATATTTATATTTAAACAAAGTCGTACTAAAATACGGCTTTTTATTATGTATGTAAAAAAATACTTTTTATTTTAAAGGGTGTTTTTTTACTATGAAAATTTAATCGCCTATAACCATTATGTCAGCGAAAAAGGAGCGTTGACAAAACAAAAATTTAATGAAAGGAGAAAATTAAGACCATGAAAATTATAGGTATTGAAGAAAGAATTGGCGAGTTTGAAAATAAGCCATTTCATAATGTTAATTTTCATTGTGCGGAAGAGTTTAACAACAAAGATAAAAGCGAAGGACTTAGGGTTTCAGTAGTTAAGGTAAGATATGATGTCTTAACCAAAACTTTTGGTAAAGAATTAACTACATCAGAAATTAAAAGTCTTGTAGGCAAATATGTAGAAGAATTCCTTTACGACAGATACAAAAATGTTAGTTTTGTAGAATTCGTTGACTCTACCGAAACAAGCAAAAAATAAGTTACTAATTGACTTATTGACTACCGATTTGTTACATCTTGCTATTGTTTTAAATAGTAGCAAGATTAACATTAAGGTAAATTTATAAAAATTATTGCTACATGCTACATGCTACATATAAGGGGTAATACTAGCCCTTATATGGTGGGGGCTAAAGTGGCTACGCCACTCGCCCCACTCATGGGCGTGTATTAACTAGTATATGTATTAGCGCATTAGTTCTTTGAAAATTTAATAATAATCTAAACTATAAAAAATAGGAGTGATAACATGGCAGATAATAGCCAAAGTCGTAAATGGGCTTTAACGATAAATAACCCACTAGAACACGGCTTTACGGATGAAGTAATAAAAGAAACTTTGCAAAAATTCGCTCTTGACTACTATTGTATGTGTAAGGAAATCGGCAACGAAACACAAACGCTACATATCCATATCTTTATTTATTCAAAGTCGCCTATTCGATTTACAACAATACAAAACCGCTTTAATAAAATAGCCCACATAGAAAAAGCCTATGGAACTATACAAGACAACATTGATTATGTGAGAAAAACGGGCAAGTTTGAAAATACAGACAAAGCCGAAACATCTATTGAGGGCAGTTTTGTAGAATATGGCACGATACCATCGGAATTACAAGAAAAAGACCCCGTTATAGGGCAATTATTAGAAGATATAAAAGATGGTAAGTCAAACATCGAGATAATAGAAAATAGTCCACAATGGGCTTTAAAAATACGAGATATAGACCTAATAAGAGAAACATATCTAGCCGACAAGTACATGAAAGAAAACCGAAATATCGTTTGTACATATGTCTTTGGGCATACAGGGTGCGGAAAAACGCGAGATATATACAAAAGGCATGGTGCTAAAAATGTATGTCGTATCACAAATTATACGGGCAGTAGAGGGATACTTTTTGACTCATATAGAAGCGTGATGAGTACGCTCGTTTTCGAGGAATTTCATAGCCAAATACCTATTGGCGATATGCTTAACTATTTAGACATCTACCCCCTTATGCTACCCGCTAGATACAATGATAAAGTGGCTTGTTATACTTATGTCTATATAACCTCAAATGTTCCCCTAGAGGAGCAATATTATGAACTACAATATAGTTTTAAATATAGAGAGGTTTGGAACGCATTTTTGCGTAGAATTCATAACATAATTGAGTACAAAAGTGATGGCTCAATTATAGTACATAAAATGACTAAAAAATTGGAGGAATTAGAAAATGAAGAAGAAAAAAACATTGAATAAAATTATACATCATGTATTAAAGTATTTAAAATTTATAGTAAAATTATTTGCTTATATTATTTTAGAATTATGTTATAAATGGAAATGGTTTGTATCATTTCTATACCTAATATTATGTTTTATACTTAATTCAACAATATTTCAACATGAAATAGTTTATAAATTTTTAAATCATGATTATATAAAAACGATTACATTTAATCAATTTTATAAAAACATATATGTACCTATATATTTTTTAGAAATTGTAGGACTTATTTTATTGATATTATGGCTACGAAACAACTTTAAATTAAAAGACTATAAGCAAAAACAAATAAAAGGCGTTAAAGGGCTTAAAAATGCAAATGGCGACCACCCTTATTTAATGAAAATAAAAAGAGCATGGGTTAATTTGCGTATGGTTATTATGATACTTAATGCTAATAGTATAAACATAGATAAATGGCGAGAGGACGAAACAAAAGCAGATTTAGAAACCGCACTTAATAAAATCATAGTCGAGATAGAGCCTTACAAAAACACCAAAAACAAAATAAAAATAACAACTATAAGCCCTAATAATAAAATACCCAAAAAAATAGATTGGAACGACAAAAACCTAGATTGTGATAGTCCTACATATTATTTAGGGGAAAACTTATTCAAAAAAATTACTAGAAATATAAACGATACACCCCATTATTTAGTAGCGGGTTCAACGGGTAGCGGTAAATCGGTTTTACTAGATTTACTTATCTATCAGTCATTACATAAGGGTTATATTGTAAGAGTTTGTGATCCAAAACAAACCGAGTTTGTTGGTTGGGACAAACTTACAATAAAAGAATTTGATTACTTTGGAAAATCATTAGAAGATAAACAATGTCAAGTATCTACTTCGTTAGATAAGGCGTTAGAAGATTTAAGAAAAATTGATATAGAATTAGCAGCTAGAGAGGTAGAATTTAAAAACGCTAGATGTAGAGATATAGATAAATACAACAAGATAATGTCTAAAAAATGGCAAGAAGTTGATGGCAAAAAATATACCCCATTAAGTCGTATCATATATGTTTTTGACGAGTTTGTAGAAATCTCTAATAAAAAATATAAAGATATAGCAGAAGATATTATTGATATTTTAACAACAATAGCAACAAGAGGTCGTTCACTAGGGATACATCTTATTTTATCGGCACAACGCCCCGACCACAAACTAATTGAGGGTCAAATCAAATCGAATTTAGATAATAGAATTTGTGGAAGAACAAGCGATAAGCCATCTTCCGAAGTTGTACTAGGTAAAGGAAATTATGAGGGAAATACTTTAATTAACAATGGTGAAAAAGGTTTATTTGTTACAAACAACGGGGAACTATTTAGAGGTTACTATTTAGACCAAGAAAAAGTAACTGAAAAATTACATAAACAAAAGGCTATAGATGGAGAACAAAATTTATAACTTAAATAGTAACGATGTTCCTATTTGGCAAAAGTACCTACTCACTATTGAGGAAGCGTCAAAGTATTTCCGTATTGGCGAAAATAAACTTCGTAAATTAGCAGAAGAAAACCTAAACGCAAGTTGGGTTATCATGAACGGCAACCGAATTCAAATAAAAAGAAAACAATTTGAAAAAATTATTGATACTTTAAATGTAATTTAATGAAAATTGAGCCTTAATGTGTGATATAATGTTATTGCATATCAAGGCTCTTTCTATTATTGAAAGGAGCAAAAAAATATGATAGAAAAAAGACGCGATAAAAAAAATAGAATTCTACATAACGGAGAGAGCCAAAGAAAAGATGGAAGATATGTTTACAAATATACCGATAGTTTCGGAAAACCACAATTTATATATGCTTGGAAGTTAGTGCAAACCGATAAAACACCAAACGGAAAACGCGACGACAAGTCTTTAAGAGAAAAGGAACAAGAAATTTTAAAAGACATTAGCGATGGAATCGACACCATAGGCAAAAAAATAAGTGTATGTCAATTATATGCTAAAAAGAATAATCAACGACCAAATGTTAAAGATAAAACAAAAAAAGGACGCAATAGACTTATGAGATACCTAGAAGAAGATAAAATTGGTGCTTGTTCTATTGAAAATATTAAGATGTCGGACGCCAAAGAATGGGTTATACGAATGAAAGAAAAAGGAATAGCCTACCAAACTATAAAAAATGATAAGCGTTCTTTATATTCAGCGTTTCAAATGGCTATACAAGACGACTATATAAGGAAAAACCCTTTTGAGTTTAAAATTGACGATGTAATAGAAAATGACACCGAGAAGAATATACCCCTTACATTAGAACAAGAAGAAAGCCTATACTCTTTTATAGAAAGTGATAAAACTTGTTCTAAATATTATGACGAAATTATTTTAATAAGAGAAACGGGACTTCGTATATCGGAATTTTGCGGACTAATAGAAACCGACCTAGATTTTGAAAATAGACTAATCAATATAGACCATCAACTTTTAAAAAATAGTGAACGAGGTTATTATATTGACGATACTAAAACCGATAGCGGAACAAGAAAAGTACCTATGAGCGACAAAGCATATGAAATTTTTAAGCGTATAATAGATAATCGTAAAAATACAAATACTATTGTTATTGATGGTTATAGTGGTTTTTTATTTATAAATAGAAATGGTAACCCAAGAACAAACATAGAGTATGATGGTATTTTTAATCGAATTGTGAAAAAGTATAATAAATGTCATGAGGAAAAACTACCTAAAAAAATGACACCTCATACATTAAGGCATACATTTTGCACGAATTGGGCTAACGATGGTTTAAACCCTCATACACTACAATACATTATGGGACATAAAAATATTTCTATGACATTAAGTTATTACACACACCCTACCTATATGTCGGCAAAAACAGAGATGGAAAAAATAAATAAGCAAAAGCAATTTTACTACGAATTTACTACTTTTGAAAACAAAAATATAAGAAATTATAAAAATATATGTGAACATCTTCCAAAATTAAAAATGTCTTAAATGCTTATAAATAAAGGTTATAACGACATTTAAGAACTTATAAAAAGATAGTCAAAAAATTATATAACTTTTACTAAACTAGCTCACTCTTATAAAATTTCTATTGGGTTAATTTTATTTGCTGTTGTTACAGTAGTTATTAATCCACTTTGTGCAAAAGTATTAAATATAGTAAATACTGAAAGTTCAATCCCTAATGTTTTTTGTGCTGTATTTATGATTGTTTTGGCTTTTATTTTGACATTAAGACAATTTTTTTCTAAAAAGGATTGAATTTATGAAAAATATTCTTATACATGGATTAGGTCAAACCAATAAAAGTTGGGATAAGACTATTACTTATTTAAAGAAAAAAGGAATAGATGTTTTGTGTCCGAATTTATTTGAGGAGATTAAGTTTTTTTCAAAAGATTATAATGGAATGTATCATGCTTTTTCAGATTTTTGTAACAATCAAAATGAAAAACTTAATTTATGTGGTCTTTCTTTAGGAGGCATATTAGCATTAGATTTTGCAAAAGCGTTTCCAGAAAAAGTTCATTCTATTTTACTCATTGGTACACCACATAAGATTCCAAAAATTCTTTTTAAGTTTCAAGTGTTGGTCTTTCATATTATGCCTAAGCTTACTTTTAAAAAAATGGGTTGTTCAAAAAAAGAATTTATTAGTCTTGTTCGTTCAATGAGGAAGTTTAATATTGAAAAGGGTTTAGAAAATATAAAATGTAAAAGTTTAATTTTATGTGGTTCTAAAGATTACATGAACTTGAAAAGTGCACGTTTTTTAAATAAGAGAATAAAAACAAGCTGTTTTAAAATAATAAGCCATTCTTCCCACGAGGTTAATCGTGATCAGCCTGAAGAACTTTCTGATTGGATTTATGATTTTTGGACCAAGAATGAAGAATAATTCTTTTCTATGGTTCCTTATTTTTAAACTTGTGTTATAATGGTTTTTATATGAACGAAGGAAAGAGTATGAATTTAGAAAGTATGAGCTTAGAAGCTTTGTGGGCGTTGTTTCCAATAACTTTTGTCAGTTATACGGATCGTTTTAAAAAGGTCTATTTAGAAGAGGAAAAAAATTTAAGGTCTTTACTAGGTGAAACGATTATTCGAATTAATCATATTGGTAGCACATCGATTAAAAATATAAAAACCAAACCTATTGTTGATCTTTTAATCGAAATTGATTTTAACAATAAAGATAAAGTGAAAGCTTTATTGGCTACGCCTCCTTATATTTTAATGAATGAGACACCCACTGAGCTTTCTTTTGTTAAAGGGTATACACTTGATGGTTATGCGGATTCGGTCTTTCATCTTCATATAAAAGAATATGGAGATTGTGATGAATTGTATTTTAGAGATTACCTTAATGAGATGCCACTTAAAGCTTTAGAATACGAAAAATTAAAGCTAAGCTTATTTAATCAATATCAACCAAATCGAGATTTGTATACAGCAGGCAAAACTATGTTTGTTAAAGAAGTCGTTCAGTTAGCGAGAGAAAAATATAAAGGACGATATTAATTATTAATTAGAGAGGAAATGAAGGATGTCAAGAGTGTTAAAAAATAAAGAATTAGAAAATACAAGGTTAGCAACGAACTATGGTGGGTGGATGTATTGTGATCACTGTAATGAAAATATCGGTTATTTATGTTATTCTACTTATGATCAAATCGATTTAAAATACACTTGTCATTGTGGAAGTCAGGGTAAGGTATTTTTAGATTTTGTGGATAGTCATGTAGGACAAGCGTGTTTTGATGACTTGGTGATTATAAAAAATAGATTTTGTTGTCCTAATGATAGGGAACCTTTAATTACAATATTAGATAAAAAAGTGGCTTGTTATGAATTGAAAGTGACGTGTAAAGCTTGCTCAAACATTTATACTAAGAATTCATCTCAACCGTAAGTGTTTATGTATAAGATGTTCAATTCTTTTTCATTTTATTTTGATAAACATTTTCAACCAAACGTCTATTTTTTACAAAAAAGGTTTATTATAAAAAGATAAAAAACTAGTTATTTGGAAGCTCTTCCATTAAAGACTTTTTTTCTTAAAAAAAATAGGTTATAATAAAAAAAGAATAGGGTGATAGTAATGAAAGCATTAAGTGTTGGACATTTAAGTTATGATATAAATATTCTTATGGATCAGTATCCAGTAGAAGGAAGCAAAACCGTTACAAAAGAACAAGTTAATTGTAGTGGGGGTTCTGCCAATGTTGTTTCTTATGCACTTGCAAAATGGAATTTTGAATCTTTTGTTTCAGGAGTAATTGGTTATGATGAAATAGGAAATACGATGAAAAAAAATATGGAAGAAAATCAAGTTAAAACTAACTACTTGGAAACAAATTATGATATTAAAACTCCTGTATCGTATATTTTATTTAATAAACAAAATAAAATGCGAACCACTATTGAAATGGCTACGACTGATTTTAATATAAAAAAGTATGATTATGATATGGCGATGGATTTAGTTATAAGTGACGGTTCAGAGTATAATGCTTCTATTCATGCATTTAATAAATATAGTGAAAGTATTACTTTATTAAACGCTCAAGAACCTTCTAAAAATATCTATGATTTATTTAAATATGCTAAATATATTGTTTGTGATGGTAACTTAGCAGAATCGATGACAGGAATGAAATTGGATTTTCAAAATCCAATAACACTTGTAAATGTTTATAAAAAAATTGTTGAAAAATTTCCTAATATTCAACTTATTATTTCTGTGAAAGACAAGGGGAGTATTTATTCTTTAAATAATGAAATAAAAGTATTGGCTAGTATGAATTCAGAAATAGTGGATGAAACAGGAGCAAGAGGGATTTTTGTGGCTATGATAGGTTATGGTTTGGTCCAGCGCTATTCTTTAGAGAAGATTCTTCGTTTAGCTACAATTGCAGAAGATTTATGTAAAAAGACTATAGGAGCAACTATATCACTTCCGCCATTAAGTGATGTGGTTGGTTTTTATGAAAGTCATTTTGGAAAGTTAGAAACTTCAGGCGAGACTTTTTTAGGAGAAAGTCAAGGGAATGATTCAAACGCTATCGCTTAATAGGTATCCTACTTTAGACCTTCATGGGGAAACTAGAGATACGATTTATACACTTTTGAAACAATTTATAGCGGATAATATAATTTTAAAACAAGAAATAGTAGTAGTTATTCATGGAAAAAGTAGTCGAATTTTAAAAAATGAAGTTCATTACTATTTAAGTAGAATGAAAAATATTAAAAATTTTCATTTGGATTATTGGAACAATGGTGTCACAATAATTCAATTAAAAGTTTAAAGAAATAATGCTACTATGTTTTTATTATTGTTGAATATATAAATGAATTTAATTTCTTTTTTATTTCCGTTATGATCGACTAATTCTTTAATTACATTATATTTTTCTTGTTCATTTATTCATTCTTAATGTTACCTTTCTCAAGTTTAAGTCACCTAGTGACTAGTGTGTCCATTTGAGCCATTTTCAAAAGTTAATTATTAAGACATTATCATTAGTTAATCCTATTTTAAAAAATGTAATAAATAAAAAGATTGACTTTTAAAAAAAATAGTGATATAATGTTCGTGCAATAAAGAAAACTGTATGTAAATTGACATTTTGCATTTTTTATGTTATACTGTGAACATAAAAAGAAATTGGGGGAAAAATATGAAGGGTTATGTTTTAGATTATATTGATGAAAATGAATATCGTAAATTAGAAAGAGCTTTAAAAAAGTATAATACATTAGCTTTTAAAAAGTTAAATTTTGAGTATTATCCATCTTTAAGGAATGGAAAATTTTTAGGAGAGTTAGTTAGTCAAAATAAAAAAACTGGTACAGAGACTTATGAGTTAAAGCTACCAGGGGATAAAATGTTTATTCAAGTTCATGGTGAGATTAAATTAAATTATACCGTTTATAAAAAAGAGCAAGTTGTGATGTTAAATTATATTGATCCGAAGGAAATTTTATTGGAAGGACATATGTCTGAACTTACTACTTATAAAGGAGTTATGATTTCTAAAGCGAATGCTTCAAAAGATAAATTTAAAATTGATTTATTAAATATGTTACAAGATAAGTAAAGCGATGCTTATCTTTTTAATTTGTAATTTTATAAAATTTTTTATAATTGTATATTTTTATTAAAAGAGCTTGAAAGACGACAATTATTGTGATATGATAAATTAGTAATTGGACCTCTAGCTCAGTTGGTTAGAGCATCCGGCTCATAACCGGGCGGTCGAAGGTTCGAGTCCTTCGAGGTCCACCATTTTATAATGCAGGTATGGCGAAATTGGTAGACGCACTAGACTTAGGATCTAGCGGAGCAATCCATGGGGGTTCAAGTCCCTTTACCTGCACCATTGAGGTTAAAAGTCGCACTTTAAGCGATTTTACATATATAAAGTTCATAGTATTTGATATTATGGGCTTTTTTCATTGTTGTAAAGGAGTTGATGAATTTTTATGAAAACGACCATAGAAACATTAGAATTTCCTTGTGAAATTAAGAAAAAACTAAAAATGAAAGTTAGTATGGGAAACTTAAAAGTTGAGTTTATTAATGGACATTTGATTAAATTTAATAAAACAAATCTAAGCGTTCAAGAACCACATAAGATTATTGTTAGTAATAAAAAGAATACTCTTGTTGCTTTACTTTATGATAATGATGATAAAATTTATCTTCCAAATGAGAGTGCTATTATTTCTATCACTAAGTATATTTCTATCTTAAATACGATGAATAAAGATTGTTAATTGCAACAATTTTGCATACTTTTTGCAACATTCTTGCATGAAATTTGCAACTTTTTTGCCTAGACATTGCATGATACTAGTGCTAAACTTGGTATGATAGAATTTAATTCTATCAAAAAATATTCATTTTTAGTTATTGTTCTTATACACAAGGGAATCCACTCTCTTGTGTTTTTTCGTTTTAAAGGTAGAAAGGAAAGTGATAATTTGAAAGAAGAAACAGAAATAATATGTGGACTCTATCCTAGAGTTTCAACTGAAGATCAAAGTAGATTTGGTCATAGTTTAGATGAACAGGAAGATAGATTACGAAAACTATGTGAATTTAAGGGATATAAAATATATAAAGTATATCGTGAAGAAGGCGTTTCAGCTAAAAATACAAATCGGCCAAAATTTAAAGAAATGATACAAGATATGAAAGATGGAAAGATAAACAAAATTATTGTTTATAAACTAGATAGACTTACTCGTTCTATTAAAGATTTAGAAACTATATGTACTCTTTTAGAGGAATATAATTGTGATTTGGAAAGTGTTGCTGAAGAAATCAATACTGGAAATGCAAATGGTAAATTCTTTATTCGTATGCTTACGATACTTGCTCAACTTGAAATTGAAAGGACATCAGAAAGAACTAAATTTGGACTTGTAGGAGCTGCTAAAAAAGGTCATATTTCTGGAAAGCCTGCTCTTGGATATACAAAGAAGGATAAGAGTAAAAAACTAGTGATTGATGAATTAGAAGCAGATGTTGTAAAAAGAATATTTAATCTATATTTAGAAGGAAAATCGGTCTGTGCTATTTGTGATGAGTTTAATGAAGAAAATGTTTTAAATCGGCATTGGGCAACTACTACTGTCGATAAGATATTATCCAATAAAATTTATATTGGTAATATAGAGCATGGAAAAAGAGATAAAAAGAATACTCAAATATTTGAAAATGTTGTTCCAACTATCATTGATAAAACAACTTTTGAGTGCGTACAAAAACGAAAAGAAAAGAATCTCAAAAACTTCAAACGAAAAAGAACTTATATTTTTATGCAGAAGATACTTTGTCCTAAATGTCATAAGATTATGGGTGGAGAATCTAGTACAAGTGGAACAGGAGATAAACATATTTATTATAAGTGTAATTGTTGCAAGAAAAGAATTAGTGAAAAGAAAATAGAAAAAGAATTAATGAAATTTTTAAATGATATGTTAGATTTTTTCCTTATCGTAGATAATTCTTTTAAACCTTCTATGTGTCGAGATATTGAAATAGAAATATCGAAATATGAGGATATTAAGAGTGATTTAAATGGTAAGATAATAAGAATTAAAGAAGCATTTATGAATGGTGATATTTCAGCAAAAGACTTTAAGAAAGAACAACAATATTTAGAAAAAGAAATCAAAAATACAAATCTAAAAATTATTGAATTAAAGGACTTAAAACAAAGCAAGGAACATAAACAAGATGTAGAATTATTTTTCAATTTAAAAGAGATAGAAAAAATAAGATTAAAATCAGAATATGTAAAAGAACATAATTTATGGAATCAGTTAGGTCAAGAACAAAAACAATATATCGTAAACAAATATATTGATGAGATAGAAATTAGTAGCGATAATAACCACAATGTTTCTATTTTAAATATTATCTTCAATAAAAATCAAATTGAAAATATTGGACTTATGTTTAGAAATGATTGTTTTGATATGATAGTAAATATAGAGGATCGAGATATTCTTTTATCCAATGAAAAAAGTGATGAAGAAACAAAAAGTTATATAAGTACATTAAGAAATTTTTATAATATCAAAGAAACTACGATACAAACTGAATTATTTGATATAACAAAATTAAATTCTGATGGAGTTATACAAATCATTCCACATGAAAAGAAATCTAAATTTGATAAAAATAAATTTACAATATTACAAATTGAGGTATAGAAATATATCTCATTTTTGTTTGCAGAAAGGAGGTGCCATGAATGAATTTTTTAAGCTATTAATACCACAATTATTTGAATATTTTAAAGATGAAACAAAAGTATTAGAGTTTATCCCAAAATCAATAGAACAACAATATAAAAATCTATTGATTGAATATACAAAAGAAAATGAAAGAAAGGAAACTAAAAATGAAACAACTAACAAGTGATGAAATAATTAAAAATCGCGTAGAAACAATCAATCAATATCGAGTATTACAATATTTTAAAAAGAATCTAAATATATTTTCATTTAAAATATTTTTGTATGATAAAGATACTATTAAAGTAATTGATTGTGATGATAAACAAGCCTATTTTAGATACAGCACTGATAAAAAAGAAGTGTTATTTATAGAAGAAGAATTAGAACTTAATCTTTAGATAAAAAATAGGTTGTATTTACAATTGTATATACAAGTTTTTCTTTTAAAATAAGGAATTTAGGTTAGAAAAAAGGTATTTGTATATACAAAAAGTTAAACTTGTACATACATTTCGCAAGTGCGAAATAGGTATTGGTGCACGGAAAATCATTAGAAAGCCTTTATTTATAAGGCTTCTAAGATTTCGTGGTGTTTTCTCATATCCTGTTGTTAAAATTTAAATAATATATTTACTGGTATAACCTATATATATTTACAATTATTTGATATAATTAGGTTGCGAAGGAGTGTTAACTATGATAGAAAAAGAAAGTATTCCATTTGCTCCTCAACTAATTGAATCGATGAGATCTATAGGTTATTCTTTTGAAACAGCAATAGCAGATTTAGTAGATAATAGTATTAGTGCAAATGCAAAAAAAATAGATATATTTTTAACTCCTGGATCAAACCCAAAATTAATTATATTTGATAATGGGTGTGGCATGGATGAAAAAGAATTAGAAGAAGCATTAAGATATGGTAGTAAAAATCCGATTGATGAGAGAAATGATGTTGATTTAGGACGCTTTGGATTAGGACTTAAATCTGCTTCGTTATCTCAGTGTAGAAAATTAGTGGTTGCTAGTAAAAAAAATGAAAAAATATCTTGTTTTTCATGGGATATAGATTTAGTATATGAAAAAAAAGGTTGGGTTATAGTCGAATATATTAAAGAAGAAATAAACAAATTACCTATGATAAATTTATTTAATAATGTTGATTCTGGAACTTATGTTTTATTACAAAATTTTGATAGAATATCATCCTCAACTAGCAATTTAGAAAATACAATTACTAATTATATGTCTACAACAATGGATCATTTAGCATTAGTTTTTCATAGATTTTTAGAGGATAAAGTTAGTATTTATGTTAATAATAAAAAAATTGAACCTGTTGATCCTTTTTTAACTAATCATAAAGCTACTCAAATTATGAGAGAACAATCATTTACTATTGATAAATCTACTATTACATTACAACCATATATTTTACCATTTTTCAATAAGTTGACTCCTGAAGACATAAAAAAAGTTGGGGGAAAAGATGATTTAAAAAATAATCAAGGTTTTTACATTTATAGAAATAAAAGATTAATAATCCATGGAACATGGTTTAGGTTAGCTAGGAAAGAAGAATTAGGAAAATTAGCTAGAATACAAGTCGATATTCCTAGCTCTTTAGATTATATGTGGGGAATTGATATAAAAAAAAGCTCTGTTAATTTACCAGATTTAATAAAACAAAATTTATACAGTGCTATTGTAGGTTCTGTTATTAAAAGTAAAAATGTTCATGAGTATAGAGGAAGAAAAATAAATAATAATGTGAATTATATTTGGGATAGAATAGAAATGAGAGACAATTGTTATGAATATAAAATAAACCGCGAAATGCCTCAATTAAAAATGCTTGAAACAAGTTTAAATGACAAACAATTAAAATTATTATCAGTAATTATTGAAAATATTGAAAATTATTTTCCTATACATTCAATATATTTAGATGGAGCAAAGGGAGATATTAATTTAGATACAAAAGAAGATATAGACAATCTTTTTAATGAAATTAAAATTCAGTTGAAATTTTGTGAAGAGCATGGATTAGATTCGCAAATTGTGCTAAAAGAGTTATTAAAAACTGAACCCTATTGTAAATATGAAAAGCTAAAAGAAATGTTTGAATATGAGGTGGTATAAATGAACAAACAAATTTCTAATTTTAAAAATATGATTAAAAGTTATTTAGCAAGTAATGAAGTTTATGATGAAAAAGAAATAGATAGAATAATTCGAGAATTAAGATTGAGTCCATTATTTAAAGATATTACTGAAAGTGATATATCGCTAATTAGAAAAGAAATTCATGCTGAATATTTAATTACTTTAGATAAAGGTATTGGAATAATTTTACCATATAAACCTTGGTTTATGAATAGAAAAAAAGAATTAAGTATGAGTTACTGGGAAAGATACAGAACATACTTATTAAATGATAAGGGATTTTCAGTTCCAACGGTAAATACAATGGATCTAGTTAGTGATGAATTAACTGACTTACTAGGAGATCCCTATCAATTAAATTTCCAAAGAAGAGGTTTAATTATCGGAGATGTACAATCTGGGAAAACAGCAAATTATAGTGGATTAATTTGCAAAGCCGCTGATGCAGGATATAAAGTAATTGTTTTGTTAACAGGTACGATTGAAAGATTAAGAAGGCAAACCCAAAAAAGAATTGATGAGGCATTTACGGGCAGAGATAGTAATTTTATGATGAAACAAAAAGATGTTGAAGTTGGTGTTGGTAAATATGATAAAAGTCTAAAAGCAGTTTCATTTACTACTAAAATATCTGATTTTAAAGCACAACAAGCTAATAATTTAGGATTACCATTAGATTCTTTAAATGATCCTGCAATATTTGTTATAAAAAAGAATGTGAATGCCTTAAATAAATTAAATGACTGGTTCAAAAGGCTGAATACAAATGGTAATAATAAAATTGATAAATCTTTATTAATGATTGATGATGAATCAGATAATGCTTCAATAAATACGAATTCAGAAGATAGAGATCCTACTAAAACTAATGCTTTGATAAGGGAAATGTTAAGTATGTTTAATAGGGCTAGTTATGTTGGATTTACCGCTACTCCATTCGCTAATATTTTTATTGATCCAGAAACAAATGAGGAAATGGCAAACGAAGATTTATTTCCTAAAAATTATATTTATACTTTAAATCCTCCTTCAAATTATATCGGCGCTAGAAATATATTTCCAGAAAGTGCAAAACATAGGAGTATGTTAAAAATAATAAATGATGGAGAAATCTATTATCCACTTGATCATAAAAAGGAAATGGTATTTTCAGAACTTTCTCCAAGCTTATGCAATGCAATAAATACTTTTCTTTTAGCAAATGTTATTAGAGATTTGCGCGGTGATATTACTACTCATCGTTCCATGTTAGTAAATATAAGTAGATTTAATAATTGTCAAGGTCAGATTTATGATTTGATAAATAATTATTTAAAAGATATACAGAGTTCTGTTAAAACATTTGGAAGTTTACAACCAACAGAGGCATTATGTAATAAAAATATAGAGACTTTAAAAAATACTTTTGATATAGAATATTCTAATGTAGGATTTAAGTGGGAAACGATACAAAAACAATTATACGAATCGATTGTTAGTGTACAAGTGACTATTGTAAACAGAAATAATTCTGGTACATTAAACTATGAAGAAAATGAAGAAAATGGTTTAAGAATTATAGCTGTTGGTGGATTAAGTTTATCTCGTGGTTTAACATTGGAAGGTTTAGTTGTAAGTTACTTCTATAGAAATTCAAAAATGTATGATACATTAATGCAAATGGGACGATGGTTTGGGTATAGGACAAACTATGAAGATTTATGTAGAATTTGGATGAGTGAAGAAAATATAAATTGGTATGAATATATAAGTGAAGCTACTGATGAACTAAGAAGAGATGTTCGAAGAATGCGAGATTTAGGACTTACTCCACTTGATTTTGGTTTTCGAGTTAGAAGTGACATAGATACTTTATTGGTTACTGCTAGAAACAAAATGAGAACTTCCAAAGAAATAAAACAAAATATTTCTTTGAGTGGTGAAGTAGTTGAAACCCCTTATATTTTCAATAATCAAAATAAAAACAACCTAAATTATGACAATGTAAAAATATTAATTCAAGAGTTAAAAAGTCAAAATAAATATCCAACTAAAGATTTAGCAACTAATAAATACGGTTATTTTCAAATTGAGAAGAAGTATGTGATTGATTTCTTGAAAAAATGTGATTTTCCATATGCGAATTCTCATTTTGATGGAGAAGCAATTGCAAAATTTATTGAAAACTATGCAGGAAGTGAATTGGATTATTGGGATATTGCCTTTCCGAGTGGGGATGGTAGTGATAATAACACACTATTTGATGATATAAAAATACAATATAGTCAAAGAAGTTACGATATTGTCAATAGTTCACAAGAACTTATTAGAATTAGTAAATCAAAAATAAGGTTAGGAAGTCTTGGTGATACAAAATTTGGTTTATTAAAAGAACAAATCGAGTTTGCTAAAAATGAATATTTTAAGTATCATGAGGGTGCAAAAACTGTAAGTGATAAATCGTATTTTATACAGCAAATAAAAAGAAATCCTCTATTGCTAATTTATTTAATTGAACTTAATATAAATCCTGATTATCCTACGAATATTAGTACTCCATTGGTAGGATTAGAAATAGGAATACCTGAATTGCAAGATGAAAAAACTAAATATGCAACTTATAAAATAAATAAAATATTTTCTGCTTTAGGGCAAATCGATGTTGAAGATGGTGAAGAATAATGTATGATGAAATAAAAGAAAAATTTAATACATGTTGCATATCAGATTCTTATCAGAGAATTAATTCAACGCATCCATTTAATATTTATTTGGGATTAAATGAGGAAAATAAAAAATCGCTGAGTATTATTGCAAATGGCAATATAGAAGAAATTGAATCAAGCAGAATGATACGAGTTAATATTTATCAAAGAGAAGATAACAAGATTACTATTTCATTTGATTTATTAGAAGAAGAAATGAGTGATTTATTTTATAGATTTTGTGCAGATATAATTGAAAGTTCTGAACTAATTTTACCTAAAGATATTATTCATTTTACTATTCAAAGATGGAAGGACTGGATTTTACTATTTAAAAATCAATTAAATACAATATTAAACGAGTTAGAAGTTAAAGGATTATTGGGTGAACTAATATTTTTGAAGAATATTATGTTCAAAAAATATGGATATGAAAAATCTTTAAATGCATGGATGGGACCAACTTTAGCACATAAAGATTTTGAAATAAATGATACTTGGTATGAAATAAAAACTATTAATCAAAATGGGATTGCTGTAAAAATCAGTTCTATTGAACAATTAGATTCAAATGTTGATGGTGAATTGGTAGTATTATTTTTAGAACGTAGTAATGTAGAGGTCTCTGATAGCATTACTTTAAATAGTTATATTAAAGAAATAAAAAAAGAACTTCCTCAAAATTTGCAGCCATTATTTGATATAAAATTAGCTCAAGCTAAATACAAATACGAGAAGGATTATGATCAATATGTTTATTCATTAAAAAATGAGAATCATTATATAGTGAACAATAGATTTCCAAGAATTAAAAAAGATATGTTACCAATTGGAATTATAAAAACAAATTATGAATTATTATTAGAAAGTCTTGAAACATTTAAAGTTGACGGTGATTAGAGTGGATTTAAAAGAATTTAGTAATGAAATTTTAGAAGATTTAAAAATATCTGCAAATTATAATTTAAGTGATATTCATGATGAATTTGTGAATCATGTTGTAAACATTTTAATTGAAGCAGAAGAGTTTGATGACTTTGAACAAGGTTATTTCGAAGGAATTGGCGAAAGAAATAGAAAAATCATGATGGATGGTTATTATTTTGATCCATTTGATAAATCGTGTGTAATTTTATTAAGTAATTTTAATGATTCTCCAGAAATTGCTACACTAACAGCTACTGAAATAAATAAATTATACGATAATATGAGATATTTAGTTGAAGCAAGTATCAATGGTTATATCACATCTAAAGGTTTTGAAGAAAGTAGTTATGGATATGCTTTTGCAAAAGAAATTGAAAATAGAATTCAAAATATAGTAAAATTTAGATTTTATATTATAACAAATAAACAATTAAGTACAAGAGTTAAAAATATAAAAAAGGAAAATTTAGCCAATAAACCTGTAGAATTAAATGTTTGGGATATTTCAAGACTTTATAGTATTTATACATCTAGTTTAGGAAAAGAGAGCATTGAAATTGATTTTTCGCAAATGTTAGATAAAGGATTATCATGTGTGAAAGCTACTGAAAATGAAAATTATTCTTCCTATTTAGCAGTAATTCCAGGAGATGTTTTGGCACAATTATATCTTGAATATGGTTCAAGATTATTAGAAGGAAATGTAAGATCTTTTTTAAGCGTAAAAGGAAAAGTTAACAAAGGAATTAGAAGTACTATACTAAATGAGCCAGAAATGTTTTTTGCTTATAATAATGGAATTGCAGCTACAGCTACTGAAGTCTTAATAGAAAATAATAATGGCTTATTTATAAAAAACATCAAAGACTTACAAATTATCAATGGAGGACAAACAACGGCATCTATTGCCAATGCACAATTGCAAGATAAAGTTAATTTAAAAAATATATATGTACCTATGAAACTATCCGTTGTAGACAATGAAAAAGCAAAAGAAATGATTCCAATAATATCAAGATGTGCTAATAGTCAAAACAAAGTAGATGAAGCAGATTTTTTCTCCAATCATCCATATCACATTCGTTTGGAAGAGTATTCGAGAAAAATATACGCACCAACGGTAAATGGCAACCAATATCAAACAGTGTGGTTTTATGAACGAGCAAGAGGTCAATATGTTCAAGAGCAAATGAAATTAACTTTAGCTGAAAAAAAGAAGTTTCAACTTAAAAATCCTAAAAATCAATTATTAAAAAAAGTAGATGTTGCAAAGTATATAAATACTTATGAATGTGTTCCTTACATTGTAAGTAGAGGATCGCAAGCTAATATGAGATATTTTGCTGAAAAAATATCAAAAACTTGGGAGTCAAATAATACTATTTTCAACGAATATTATTTTAAAAAAGTAATTTCACTAGCAATTATATTCAAATCAACAGAATCATTAGTGACTAATCAGCAATGGTACAAAGAAATACATGCTTATCGTGCAAATATAGTTACGTATTCAATTTCTATAATTTTCAACGAAATAAAAAAAAGAGATTTAAATAAAACGATAGATTTTAAATATATTTGGAATAATCAAAAGATTAATGATGCTTTAGAAAAACAATTACTAATCACTACAAGAGAAACTTTTGATTTTATAAATAGAGATGATAGATTAACATTAAATGTAACTGAATGGTGTAAAAAGGAGACTTGTTGGGAACGAGCAAAAAATGAAAATTTCACTTTGTTAGATGAATTTATAAGTAGTTTGGTAGATGTATTTGATGAAAAGTCTGATGAAGCAAATGCAAAAAAAGAAAGAAAAGTAATTAATCAATTAAATTCTGAAATAGAAGTAATAACTTTAGGAGAAGATTATTGGAAAAATGCATTAGATTTCGGTTTAGCAAATAAATTATTAACCCCAATGGAAGAGGATTTGCTAAAAATAGCTGCAAATATTACCAAAAATAACAGAATTCCTTCTACTAAACAATCAAGTATTATTTTGGAAATAAGAGAAAAATTATTAGAAGAAGGTTTGTCTAAAAATTAAAAATTTAAAAACTTTTTATTAGATGCTGGTAAAAAAGTTTAAAACCTGGTAAAATATAATATATATATTGTAAGGAGTTGTATATCATGCTAAAAATGGTTGAAACATTTAGTGGAATAGGTGCTCAAGCCAAAGCACTATTAAATTTAAATCAAAAGTATAATTATGATTTTGATATATTAAATACTGCCGATTGGGATATTAGTGCTATAATTGCTTATGATATAATTCATAATAAAAAACAAAACCTTACCTTATATGAAAAAATGTCTAAAGAAGCTTTGTTAGAAAAAATTTTACCATTAACTTTAAGTACAGATGGTAAGAAGCCTGCTACGAAAGAGGCATTAAAAAGACTTAACATCGACGTTTTGAGAAGACTTTGTTGTGCAATTGATAGAAGTAAAAATTTAATAAGTGTTACTGATATTAATGGTTGTGATTTACCAGATGATATGAATATATTAACTTACTCATTCCCCTGTCAAGATTTGTCTATAGCTAGAGCTTGGCATGGATCTTCTGGAGGAATTGATAGAAATGCAAATAATAGATCAAGTATGTTGTGGCAAATAGAAAGAATATTAAAAGAAAGAAAAGAAGCTAATAAAATTATGCCCAGATTTCTTTTAATGGAGAATGTTAGAAACATTGCTTCTAAAGAACATGAAGCAAATTTTATAGAATGGCAAAATTCTTTGGAAAAACTAGGATATTTTAACTATGTTTATAAATTAAATGCTAAAAATTTTGGTATACCACAAAATCGGGTTAGAGTATATATGATAAGTTTTTTAGTTGATGATGATGAAGATTTAAAAAATACAATTCTTGAATTTATTCACAATAATGATTTAGCAAAACTAAAATTAGATTCAAAAAATGTAGCTGATATTTTACGAACTGATTACTCGAATTCATTATATAAATATGAGGCAGATGCAAATCAAATAAATGATACAAAATCAAGAAGAGATATTTGTAAAAATAATGCTCTTTTATATGATTATACTAATTTTATTGATTTAGTTCCTACAATAACAACTAAACAAGATAGACATCCAAATTCAGGCGTTATAAAATATAAAAATAAAAAATTAGGCAAATGCGATTTTAGATACTTAACCCCTAGAGAATGCTTTATGTTAATGGGGTTTGATGAACAAGACTTTCAAATTCTTTTAGATAACAACTTTAATAATAAGAAAAATGGTAAATTTTTTTCAGATGCGAAACTTATAAAGATGGCTGGTAATAGTATAGTAGTAAATGTACTAGAAGAAATTTTTAAGCAAATAAATTTTATTAATGATAATTTTTATCAAAACTAAACATTGTATAAAATAACCATTTGCGTTATAATTTATTTATTAAATACGAATGAGCTTATTTTTTTACTGACGAGTGCAAAACCCCATCAGTAAACGCACCATTGACGAATCTGTTCGAACTATTCGAACTTTGATATATAGAATCAATCGAAAGATTGGTTTTTTTCTGTGTGTGCCGTGCATGGCATATATCTAGTTGGTGAAAGTCCAATACACACGTAG
>CAOKAG010000010.1 GCA_948466395.1 uncultured Mycoplasmatota bacterium | reverse complement strand
TGATGCTTGTATTCTTATGTGATGCTTTAAAAAAAGAAACTTTAGATGATGGAAGCATTAGAGATGTATTAAAACTTCATCCAGCATTAGCACCATATAAAGTTGCTGTATTACCATTAATTAAAAAGATTCATTCAGAGAAAGCCAAAGAAGTTTATGACAAATTGAATAATTATTTTATGTGTACAATGGATGATTCATCCTCTATTGGTAAAAGATATAGAAGGCAAGATGCGATTGGTACTCCATTTTGTATTACCATTGATGATACGACGTTAGAAAATGGTTTGGTTACTATTAGAGATAGAGATACCATGGAACAAATCACAATGAACATTGATGATATTCCTTATTATGTAATTGAAAAAACTATGTTTTAGATAATTAAGAAAATGTGAGGATATGTGACGATTTAATTTTCAAAATTTTCAAATTTATATTAGAAGTTAAACAATTAGGCTTAAAATATTTTAATTAATTAAACATAATAATTTTGAACAAAATGTTATTTCTTTGCAAAATTGTTCAGCACGCTGAACAATTTTATTGAATTATGAAAAATTGTTCAGTATAATATTGCCAAGGTGGTTAAATGATAAAAAGAGAACACTATTTAGAACAAATTCGAGGATTTTATGATTCAGACTTAATTAAAATTATTATGGGAATTAGAAGATCTGGTAAATCTATTATTTTAGAACAAATTATGGAAGAAATTAAAAATAAAAGTGATAATGTTATTTATTTGAATTTTGAAGATGAAAGAATTATATCTACCATTTCAAACGCCAAACAATTACTAGAGTATATAAATAAAAATAGAAAAAATGGAAAAAACTATTTGTTTTTTGATGAAATTCAGGAAGTTAAAGATTGGCAACTTGCTTGTAAAACTTTAAGATTAGATAATCACTCTGTATTTATTACTGGATCTAATTCTAAACTACTATCAAATGAGTTTACAAAAGAATTTAGTGGAAGATATGTTTCATTTCAGATTAGACCATTTGTTTATAAAGAGATAATGGAATATTGCCAAGAATTAAAAATTAGTTGTAGTATTATGGACTATTTGATCTGGGGAGGATTTCCTAAAAGATTTGAATTTCAAAAAGAAGCAGACAAAATTAAATATTTAAATGAAATTAATAGTTCTATTGTTGAAAAAGATTTGATCAGTAGATTTAAAATACAAAACATGGAACTTTTTAAAAGAATTACAAATTATGTTTTAAAATCCAATTCTAGAATTTTTTCTGCTCGTTCTATAGAAGGCTACTTAAAAAATGAGCACATTGATGGCTCTATTAACACAATTATTAAGTATTTGAATTATTTAGAAGAAGCCTATATTATTGAAAGAATAAAACCATATTCTACCAAAACTAAAAATGAACTAGCTTATTATTTTAAAATATATAATTCTGATGTTGCTTTTAACTCTATTAGATGTATGGACAATCGTTATGATTTAACTCATAACTTAGAAAACATAGTATATAATGAATTACTTTTTATGGGTTACAATATTAATGTATTTCACAATAATGATAAAGAAATTGATTTTTTAATTTTTAAAGATAATAAGCAATATTATATTCAAGTTGCTTATAGTATTGCTGATGAAAAAACATACAATAGAGAATTTAATGCATTCAAAAACTTAGATAATACGATAAAAAAAGTCATTATAACAAATGATGAGATTGATTACTCTACAAGCATGGTAACTCATATAAAATTAAAAGATTTTTTACTATTAGAGTCATTAGATAATATTTAATATTGACGAAATTGTGACGATTTAATTCAAAAAAATGACAAATTCTATTGTAAAGGTTATATCTGCAACTCCCTGATCGTTGGTTCAAATCCGACTAGGCCCTCCATTGGGAAATCTGTCCGAACTTTTATAGTTTAGGATTTAAAATACATAAGTATCAATTTCAAAGAGAAGTTGGTACTTTTTTAGTGTTTAAGTTTGGAAAGAACAGGGTTTAAATGATTAATATTACTACAAAGGAATTAGAGATTGGGTGTGAGTTAAAAAGGAAAATAGAATTTATATGTGATTTTTGTAATACAAAACCCACTATTATTAATATTCATAATATTACTAGAACGAATTTGAGTGATGCCGAGCCCCATAGTATTAAAGAATAACTTTTCTTGCATTTAACTACTCTAAAACTTTATATGTAGGTAATCTATCAAATAAATTAGAATTAAAGGATTTCGAAACCTTTATTAAACAATTAACTAAATATAAGTGATTTGTATTAACTTCTTCTTAAATAATAAAACTGATGAATTACAAAATAAATCTAATGAGATTAATGATATTATTGATAATCTAAAACCAACAATAATGAATAAAAATAATTTCACTATTTCAAATGAAGAAGTTAACAAAATAAGAAAATACATAGAGCAAACTAATGACACTGCATTCAATTTGAGAGAGGCAAATGATATAAATATAGTCTTACAAAAATATGAAGATCATTTAAGAGAACATTCTAATGAAGTTAGGAATTTGAAAAAGAAAATAAAAATTCGTGATGATAGAATTGAAGAATTAGAAGAGAAGGTATCAGAAATACAAAAAAATAGTGGATTACTTTAAAGAGTTATGGAAGAAGCTTATTAAATTCTTACAAGTTAAATTCTTCGCTACAATAAATATGATGATTTCATAGATGACGATGATATTGAAATTATTCAAAACAATAAAAATAAGGATAAAAGTGATGATTTTGAAAAATGATTTTGTTATAATATTATATAGGGGATGTACTTTGAATATTTATAAAAGTTTAAATGGAATTACTAAATATATTGATGCAAACTTAGAAGAAAAAATTAATTATGAAGTTCTAGCAAAAATGTTAGGTGTTAATGTCTATGCCATGCAAAGGTTATTTACTATGATAGCAGGTATTTCTTTATCTGAATATATTAGAAAAAGAAGGCTGTCTTGTGCAGGATACGATTTATATGAAGGTAATTTAAAAGTAATAGATGTTGCTGTAAAATACCAATATGATAATGCCACATCCTTTTCAAGATCATTTGAAAAATTTCATGGTATCAAACCTAGTCTAGTAAATAAAGAAACAAAGTTAAGAATTTTTCCTAGAATCGTTTTTAATGAAGATATTAACTTTACTACTGAATTAGATTATGAAATAATAAATCTAGATGAAATAAATTTATATGGTGTTGGTATTGATACTAACAATGATGAAATTGGCAAAGATGCACCAACATTTTTTAGACAGACTGAAAATAGATATTTAAAGAAGTATGGCGAGGTTAAATATGGAATGATTACCTATGATATAGAACGTGAAGAAAGTCAAAAGTATTATTGCTTATACGATAAGAAAATTGAAAAATTTGAACATATTAAAATACCTAAAAGTAAGTGGATTAGATTTAGAATTAATTCACAGAATGCTAAAGATATACAAGAAATATCCCATAAATTTTATGGAGAGTTCTTACCATCAGTTAAATATAACTTAAAGGAATTACCTGAATTAGAATATTATCACAATGGCGTAACAGATTTTCTAGTTGCAATTTATTAAACTGACAAAACTGATTATTAAAAAGTCAGTTTTTTATTTTGAGTTTTTGATATACTGATTGCTGAGGTGACGGATTATGGGGTTAACGTCAGAAATATATCTAACTAAAAAATTTATTTCAAAGGAAGAATGGTTAGAGTTAATTAACACAATATCAAATTATAATGGTGTTTTAAGAAAATGGAAGATAATTATCACTAACGATAGAAACCAAATAAGATACTTTGTTAAAACTAGATGTAGTTTTCCTGCAACAATAAATAATTTAAATTCATTTTTGTTAAAATCTACTAAAGAAATAAAAGCACCTAAGCATAACTATACATTACTTTCTCTGCCTAAAGTTGGTAGTAGTATTATTGACCTAATAAATTATAGTGAGATTAGAAATAAAGGAACTCTTGAATATCTTGAAATTAGTTTTTTAAAACTATTTGAAGATAAAATTAAGTCTAAAATAAGATTTTTTCTTAATAAAAATGGTGTAATAAAAATATATAATGTTATATTTGCTGTTCCAACAAGTATATTATCAGCAGACTTTGAAGGGAATAAAAGATATTTTTATAAAAGTTCTCCTAAATATTTAGAAATAAATAAAATAGTACATTTATTAAATACTGACTCTAATAACGCATTACTCTCTGTTGATACATTTCCTTATTTACAAGGTGATTTCTACCTTAATCAAAATAATTTTAGTTTTGATAAACACTCTATCATAATGGGCTCTTCTGGATGTGGTAAATCTAAATTTATAAGTCTTTTAATCAATAATATTAATAAAAATGAAAATATACGCCAAAAATATAAAGTTGTAGTCATTGATCCTCATGCTGCACTTGAAAATGATATAGGTGGTATTGGGAAGGTAATTGACTTTAAAAGTAATTTAGATAGCATTGACTTATTTATTAATAATAATGATGATATTGTAGCCTCTACAGAATTATTATTAGATTTATTAAAATCATTAATTGCTGACCAATACAATTCAAAACTAGAAAGAGTTTTAAGACATTCTATACATTTACTATTAACTGATGAATCATTTAATTTTAGAAATTTAAGAAAACTTATTTTAGATTTAGAGTATAGAAATGAATTAATAAAGAAGTTAAAATATAGCTTACCTATTAGTGTAATAGATTTTTTTTTATCAGATTTTAATGATTTAAAAACTAAATCTTATGGTGATGCTATCTCTCCAATTATAGGGTTTATAGATGAAATGGAAATGATACCAGTATTTAATTCAGAGCAAAATAATGAAAATTTAAAAAATACAATACATGATAATTTCTTAACTTTATTCTCACTAGATAGAACAAAACTTGGGGATAAAGTAACTAAAACTATATCAGGATTAATAATGCAACAGTTATTGACTATTATTCAAAAACGAGAGATTGATGAACATATAATATTTATTATTGATGAGGTTGCTGTTGTTGAAAATCCCATTTTGTCTAGGTACTTATCAGAAGCAAGAAAATATAATTTATCTTTAATACTAGCGGGACAATATTTTAACCAAATATCTGATGAATTAAAGAACTCTATATTTGCTAATGTAATAAACTATTTTATATTTAGAGTATCAAAATTAGATGCTAATGTATTAGTTGATAACTTTAATATGAAAATACCTCTAGATGATTCTAAAGATAGAAAGATTAAATTATTAACTGAACTAAATAACAGAGAATGTATTGTTAGAATCGATTCAAATGGGGTATTATTACCAGCATTTAAAGGGATTACATTAGATTATACTAGCATTCCTAGAATTAAAAGAACAATTATAGATGATAACAGCAATGAAAATAACAACAATAATATAAATAATTCTAAAACTAATTTTAGTTTAAATAGTAATGTCAGTTTAAAAGATATTTTACTATCTAATTCAACAAGCAAGAAAGGTGTGTGAAAAATGAATGATAATAAAGCATTAGAAATTGTTGATAAAATATTTAAAAGTATATTTGATAAAGAAAATAATTATTCTTTAGATACATTATTAGAAAAGTTCGCATTTGATGTTAAATTACCCAAGCAAGTAAATGATTCAACTACAAATGAAATAACTTGGGCAGACTCTATTAATAGTGGTAGATTCATAACGAATAAAAATATGGAAAAAAGGGATGAAAAGACAGGTTGGATGCTCCCAAAAAAGGATATAAATAACTTACAAGAATTAATTGATATATGGAACACCATTAACTTAACTACAACTGAAAGAGTTTATGACTCTATTCATGTAGCAAAAAGTGATACGATTTATAGATGTGAAAATGTTTATAGAAGTACCGACTGCAGTGATTCAAAAAATATGATTTATTGCGACTCTTGTGGTAATAGTGAATTCTTACTTGCATCTCAAAGGTCTGGCACTTGTAATTTCTGTATAAGATGCGATGACTCGAAAGATTGTAGTAATAGTTATAATGTTATTTGTTCTAATAAAGTAAGTCATTCATTCTTTATTCAAGACTGCTTTGATTTGTATGAGTGTATGTTTTGTTCACATATAGCATCAAAAAGATTTTGTATAGCCAATATGCAATTTGAAGAACAAGAATATTATGAAATTAAGCAATTAATAATAGAATGGATATTTAATTCATAAAAATTTAATTATGTTAAAATATTACTAGAAATTGATATTGAATTATTAATTTCTCATTAGTGAGAAAAAGTTTGAAATAGCTTAACCAATCGCTCTAAATTGATAGAAAACTTGAACTTTTTCGATGAACTTGATAAAAGTATGATAGGTTAAGGAAACTTGCATAAAATAAAAAAAGAACTACTTAACTTTGGTGATATGAATCTCATTTCTTGGACAAGAGAAATGCGGTTTTTATATGGGAAAATTAAGTTATAAAGATAAAGTGAATTTGTATTATGATAGAAAAAAACATATTCTATTATCAAGTATAACACTACAGTTGATCGTCCAATTTTTAGAAAAATTAATTAATAAACATGGATTTGAAAGCGTTATAATAACTATGAAAAAGAACAAATAATAAATCGAGTAATAAATGGTGAATAGTGCTATTGATGAAGGAATAAAAAGTAAATCCATACTATTTTATTGGTCGTTTTTTCTTTTAAATTAAAAAAGTGATTTTAATTGTAAACTAGATAAAAAGGTATTGCAATCCTTCTTTATTTTTGATAACATTTTTATAGTAAGGAGGACATAGATTATGGAAAAGAAGAATACTATATTATTAACAGTTATTGCAATTGCAACATTATTAGTGGCGGTTGTAGGTGCAACTTTTGCTTATTTTACAGCATCAGTTAGTACAAATGAGAGCACTGGAGGGAAGCCAACCACTACTGTTAAAAGTAAGACGACTGCAACAGCATCAATGGATTTAGGAAGTGATGTTTCACCTACTGATGGCGTATTGCCTGGTTATAAAGTGGTTAAACCCGTTAAGATTACAGGTGGAAAGGATACAGAGGCTGCTTCCATTAAAACACAAATAACCTTAACTCCTAATATACCAGCTGCTTTTGGCTCAGATATAAAATATTCAATTTATGAAGAAGAAGTAACTTGTGGTGTTCCAACTGAAACGACTGATGAAACAGGTTTACAACATTTTATGACTACTACTTGTACTGATACAGATAAAGTAGCAGTAAGTAATGGAACGTTTACTGGTAATACAGTGGTTACTCATGATGTAACGGTTACACCAGATTTTGATAAAACTTATTATATTGTAATTGAATATGAAAATAAAGATGTTGTTCAAAATCCTAGTGGTGAAAATAATCAAGCTGGTCAAACATTTAGTGTTCAAGTTGGATTTAAAGAAGTTAAATAATTAGTGTAAAAAGTCTACAAGTTGTAGATTTTTTTTTGTTGAAGATTAAACTATTCTATGTTATACTTACTTAAAGTAAGGAGAGTAGTTTTCCATGGATGATAAAGAGAAAGATCTGAATGATTATCAAGAACAATATGTTTTATTGCAAGAGGATGAACAAAAAGATAAAAAAAGAAGATTGATTATTATTTTTTTGTTAGTAGCTATTATAATGTGTGTTTGTGTGCTTGGAAGTTATACTTATTATAAATTTCGAGGAAATGTAGTTGAATCAAAATTAAATATTGATACCGATGGTGATGGAATTCCAGATTTAAATATAGATTTAAATAATGATGGTATTTGTGATGTGAATTGTGATACGGATGACGATGGCAAGCCTGATATTAATTTAGATTATAATGGGAATCACAAAGCTCTATTTAATTTAGATACGGATGGCGATGGTAAACCCGATAAAAATTTAATTAATCAAGATACCAATGGCGATGGTATTTGTGACTTGAATTGTGATACGAATGGCGATGGACACCCAAATTTAAACGTAGATATGAATGGAAATGGTAAGCCCGATTTAAATATTGATACGGATGGCGATGGCAAGCCCGATATTAACATTGATACCAATGGGAATGGTAAACCTGACATTAATATTGATGTGAATGGTGACGGAAAACCTGATATTAACGTTGATACCGATGGCGACGGGAAACCTGATATTAACATTGATGTAAATGGCGATTATAAACCAGATGTTAACGTTGATACGGATGGTGATGGTAAACCTGATAAAAATTTAAGTGATCAAGATACGAATGGCGATGGCATTTGTGACTTAAATTGTGATACGAATGGTGACGGAAAACCTGATATTAATATTGATGTGAATGGCGATGGCAAACCCGATATAAATATCGATACCAATGGCGATGGCAAACCCGATCTAAACATCGATACGAATGGTGATGGAAAGCCTGATATTAATATTGATGTGAATGGCGATGGCAAACCCGATATAAATATCGATACCAATGGTGATGGAAAACCTGATAAAAATTTAAGTAATCAAGACACGAATGGCGATGGTATTTGTGACTTGAATTGTGATTCGAATGGCGATGGTATCCCTGACTTAAATGTTGATTCGAATGGTGATGGAAAGCCTGATCTAAACATCGATACGGATGGCGATGGAATTCCAGATGTTAACATCGATAAAGACGGTGATGGTAAACCAGATGATAATCTTGTGAATCAAGACACGAATGGTGATGGAAAATGCGATTTGAATTGTGATACAAATGGAGATGGTAAACCTGATTTGAACATTGATACCAATGGGGATGGTAAACCTGATCTGAATATTGATACAGATGGAGATGGTAAACCTAATATTAACGTTGATACAAACGGAGATGGAAAGCCTGATCTTAATCTCGATTATAATGGCGATAATAAACCTCATTTTAATGTGGATACGAATGGCGATAACAAACCCGATAAAAATCTTGTGAATCAAGACACCAATGGTGATGGCATTTGTGACTTAAATTGTGATACGAATGATGATGGTAAACCTGATATTAAAATTGATTTGACTGGAGATGGAATTTGCAATATTCATTGTGGTGTAACTCCACCAGTTAACCCTCCGACTCCACCAAAGCCAAATATAAATATAGATAATAATGGTGATGGCATTTGTGACTTAAATTGTGATACGGATGGCGATGGAAAGCCTGATAAAAATATTGACACCAATGGGGATGGTATTTGTGACGTTAATTGCGATGATGATCCAATTATTGACGTTGATCCTTCTGAAAATGCCATTTTGTATGTTACTTATATTAAAGCTATAGAAGCCTTAGATATTGAGCCAGGATGGACTGATACACAAAAATTTACTATTGAAAATCAATCTAATGAAACTTTAATCTTTAATATTAATTGGATAGATGTAACCAATACATTTACGATGCCAGGTGGTTTTACTTATACACTTAAGAGAGATGGAATTGTAGAAGGAACCTTTGATGCACCTAAAACTGATTCTAAATTAGTTGAAAGGATTATTATTCCAGCTAAGACAACTTATAGTTATGAAATCGTTTATCAATTTCATAATTTAGATGTCAATCAAGATGTTGATCAAGGAAAACAGTTTACAGCTAAGCTTGTTGCTGAAATTGTCCAATAGTAAAAAACTCTAAATAGAGTTTTTTTTCTTGTAATTTTAGGCGGGCTATTTTATAATAAAATAGAATAGGAAGGGTTTGCAATATGAAAGCAAAAGAAAATTATAGTGGTTTTAAAGGTTTTTTTAAATTTGCCCTTAATGTTATTACATGGACAGCTTTAATTATTTTAATATTGCTTGCTCTATTTTTAGCTTATTATACTATTAATAATAAACTTTATGAACGTAAAGGAGAAAAATTTGAACCTTTTGTATCCTTATATACCATTGTTAGTGGCTCCATGGAACCCAATATCAATATATATGATGTAGTGATTTCAAAAAGAGTTAAAAGTCCTAAAGAAATTAAAGTGGGAGACGTCATTACTTTTGTTTCGACAAGTTCACTTTCAAAAGGTTTAACGGTTACCCATCGTGTTATTGAAGTCGTCAAAACGGATTTAGGTGTAGCTTATAGGACACAAGGGGATAATAATTTAAGTCCAGATACTGCTCCAGCCGAGTTTGATAATGTAATAGGGAAAGTAATTCTACGTATTCCTAAACTTGGGAAAGTTCAAGAATTTTTATCTAAAAAAGGTGGATGGTTGATTGCTATTATTATTCCAGCTTTATTTATTATCGTTTCAGATATTTTGAAAATTTTCAAATTAGTAGGTGTTAAAAATAAGATTAATGAAATGAATGAAAGTAATGAACGGATAAAAAAGGATAAAGAGAAAAGTGAATTGATTCGTAAGGAAAGATTAAAGAAAAAATTGAATTTAAATTCACATGAAGCATTTATTGAACCTATTATTACAAAAAAGAAAACTAGAATTGTTGAAGCAATGGATTCTGATGATATGTTAAGCAAAAACTTTTATAAAAATACGAAAGCTGAATTTAGAAGAAATAGAAGAAGGTAATCTTTTTCTTTTTTATTTGTCTATTTTTTGAAAACAATGGAAAAAGTTAAAGGTGTTTACTTGTAAAATATAAACAGTTTTGATATGATTATAATATGGTGATAGTATGAACTTTAAAAATATTTTTAAGAGGGAAACTAAGGTTATTGCGTTTGTTGTTATTGGTATGGCAATAGTTTTGATTGGTGGAAGTTATGCTTTATTTGTTCAAGTTCATCATAATAAAAATAATCAAGTTATAGAAGCGGGTTCATTAGTTATTGAGTATACTAATGGCAATATTATCGATTTAAGTGATGTGGATGCCAATGATGAAAGTTGTTTGATTCCAAAAGATGATGTCAGTGGTGCAGGGAGTGAAGGCTGTCAATTTTCTTTTACAGTGCATAATCGAGGGTCATTGCCCATGAATTATGATTTAACTATTTTTAATGATGCTTCCTCTTTGCCTGAAGGTGCTACTTTTGTCGATCCTAATTATATAAAAATCACGTTAATTAAACAAACAGGAGAGGCATCAGGAGTCACGTTAAGTCATGCAAGTTTACTTAGTACGTTGGAAACCGATTCAGATGGCAAAAAAGTTTTAGAAAAACAAGCGGTTATTCCATCAAATGAAACGATTCGTTATACATTAAATATTTGGATTGATGAAACGGCACCAGTAGATATTATTGGACAATATGTTTATTTAAGTTATGGTGTTAGTGGCGTTGTTGAAGATGGTGAGGAAATTTTAAATAAGGATGAATAGTCTTTTTGAGACTGTTTTTTTTGCTTTCATTGATTAACAATGACTTGTAAATATATCGCATTTTTGTTATGATAAGGTTATGGTGATAGTATGAACTATAAAAAAGTTTTTAAAAGAGAAACTAAAATGATTGCTCTTGCAGTTATAGGGATGGCCATTGTTTTAATCGGTGGAAGTTATGCTTTATTTTTTAAAGTCAATAATAATACAAATAATCAAATTGTAGAAGCGGGGTCGTTAGTTATTCGATACGATAATGGCAATGTGATTACTGTAAACGAGGACGATGATTCAAATTGTTTGTTGCCTATGAGTGAAAGTGAAGGATCAGGCGATTCTGGTTGTAAATTTACTTTAAGTGTTCATAATACAGGAACGTTACCTATGAATTATCAATTATTAATTTATAACGATCAAGAATCGATTCCAAGTGATGGTACCTTTGTTGATCATAATTATATTAGACATTCTTTAAGTAAAAAGGTTTCCAATCGTAATACAAGTGATGAAGCTAATATTGTTATTAATGATAATAAACTAATTGGATCAATTACAGAACATAATCAAGATAATAAAACCATTTTAGAAACTTCAATGATTCATGCTAATGAAACGATTGAATTTACGTTAAAACTTTGGATTGATGAAACCGCTCCTTTAGATGTTATAGGGCAATATGTCTATTTAAAATTGGATGTCAGTGGTGAAGTCGATGAAGATGTTCAAATTAGTTCTGTTTTTAGTGATTATTTAGTTTCATTGGCTCAAACAGATTCTAGTATTGAAAGATTTGAGCAAATTGCAAGCCAACAAACTAAGGAAATGGTAGAGTATCGATTTGTTGGAAATCAACCTCATAATTATGTTTGTTTAGGAAAAGAGGAAACTTGCGAAGCGGATCATTTGTATCGTATCATTGGAGTCATGCCTACTCAAAATGAAGAGAATGAAAGTTACAATCGTCGAGTTAAATTAATTAAAGATACCAGTTTGGAAACACAAGCTTTTGGAGAGAATAATAATATTGTTACGAGTTCTTTAAATGCAACGGTTTTAAATGGAAGCTATTTAACAAGCTTAGGGGAATATGAAAGTTTTATAGATGATGCGCTTTGGTACATTGGTGGAAGTAGTACAGAAGAGGATGCAATGACCAGCTATCAAACGATTACACCCGATTTATTGTACGCTTCTGAACGAAGTACTTCTGTATTTTCAAATCAACCTAAAAGCTATGTTAGTAAAGTTGGTTTGATGTATGGAAGCGATTATGCCTATAGTATTGGAACGCGTTATCGTACAAATAAAATTTATGATAATCGTCAAGTTTATACTGAAAATTCTTGGTTAAAAGAAGGAAATGAATGGACATTTAGCACGAGTAGTTCAGCTAATGAAATTCGTTATATTCATAATGAAGGTTACATTCATCATAGTGTCACAACTAATTCTATGGAAGTTCGTCCAACCTTTTATTTAAAAGCCAATATAAAAAAGATTAGTGGAAATGGTACTTTAGATCAGCCTTATCGTTTAGGATTATAAAAAATAGTTTCTACTATTTTTTTCTTTTAGAAAGTGAGATTTTATGAAAAAATATATGCAAGAATTTATAAAAAAAATAGAAAAAGATTTAGAAGATAAAAAAGAGTGTACAGAAAAAGAATTGACTGATTTGTTAGAAAAAATTAGTTTTTTTCAACATGAACGTTTGATTCATTTATTGGTTACCTTCTTTTTTTCTTTTTTAACTCTTTCATTTATGACCTTAGGGTTGCTTTCTTATCTTTTTTTAATTCCTTTTGCCTTTTTAATTGCTTTTCTTATTTTTTATGTGATTCATTATTTTTATTTGGAAAATGGCGTGCAATATTTGTATAAACTTTATGATGAGTTAAAAATAAAACTTCCCAAAAATGGTGTCAAAAAGAAAAGAGAAAAGTGATATGTATACCACTGATTTTGTGTCGATTTATGAACAGTATGGATGGAATGATTTTGCCTTGAAAATGGGTGAAGCGCTGTATTCTTATCTGAATCAATCTAACATTCAAATTAAAAACCATTTAGATTTATGTTCTGGAACAGGGATACTATGCCATTTTTTTTCTACCAAAGGTTTGATTACCAAAGGCGTTGACTTGTCGAAGTCAATGATTGAACTGGCTAAATCTAAATATAAAGAAATTGATTTTGTATGTTGTGATGTGCTTGATTATCACGATGAAGAACGTTATGATTTAATCACTTGTACTTGTGATTCTTTAAATCATCTGATTCATGAAGGCGAGTTGAAAAAATTATTAGATCAAGTGTCTACTTTATTAAATCAGGATGGGTATTTTGTTTTTGATGTTGTTTTAAAAGAGTCGATTCAATTTGATGTTCCTTTTTTTAGTGTCCGTAGTGATGAGGCGCAAGTGAAGTATTTGATTCATGATTTAGGAGAGGCTTTAATTGAATTGACGATTCAAGTTTTTGTTAATAAAACCTTGATTTTTGAAAATCAACTTGTTGAAAGAATTTATAGTCTTGAAGAGATTAAAGAAAATTTGGTGCAATGTGGTTTTAAAATTGAGCTTTTGGATTATAAAATCGGAGATGAAGAACAACGGGTTCACAATAAAATGTATTTTATTGTTAGAAAGAAGGATAATAAATGATTTGTATTATTAGTCATGTAGCGGATTTAGATGGGGCTTTTCCAATTATTTTGGGGTCACTTATTTTTAAAGATTTAGAAACGTATTCTTTGGAACTTGATGAAGTGGAGGCAGTTTTAAAAAAAGTTTTAGAGGATCAAGAACGTTATGAAAGTATTTATATTACAGATTTAAATATAAGTGAAGACATGGCTGAATTTATAGAGAACGATGCGGTTTTAAAAGAGAAAGTGATGGTATTTGATCATCATATTAGCAATCTTTTTTTGAATCGTTTTTCCTTTATACAAGTGGTGGATTCTTTAAATGGTCGAAAGGAATGTGGAACGACTTTGTTCTATCAATACTTAAAAAAGAATTTTGCTTCTCCTTTATTAGAAAAGCCTTGTGTTCAATGGTTAATTGAATTGGTTCGAGAAAATGATACTTTTGATTTTAAACCCTCTTTTAAGGAAGAGGCCTTTAAATTAGGAAATTTATATAGTATTTATGGAAGAGAAGATTTTATTTCTCAGTTTTTAAAACGCATTAAAGAAAATGACGCGTTTACGTTTAGTGACGTTGAAGTGATTTTATTAAAGGTAGAAGAAGAACGAACAAAACGTTATATCAAAGAAAAATTGAGTACAATGCAGAAGTGTATCATTCATGGGATAAAGGTTGGAATTTGTTTTGCAGAGAGTCATCGTAGTCTTCTTGGTCATGAAATGTGTCGTGATGAAAGTATTGATGTTGCAGTTATTATTAATGTTAATCGCTCTGTTAGTTATCGGGCTAATAAAGAAGAAGTGGATGTCAATGATTTAGCTTTAATTTACGAAGGCGGAGGTCATAAACATGCTGGAGGAAGTCCTTTACCCAAAGATTGGTTAAAAAAAATGAGTGAATCTATTTTTGGGAATATTGAATGGATGGATGAAGAATGAATTATGAAGCGATAAGCTCTTATATTACTGAAGAAAATGTGATTGGAAGAGGAAAAGAAGTGACCGTTTATCGTTACAATGATAAAGTTATTAAAATTTTTCATTTAAAATGACTTTCAGATTTTAAAAGAATTAGTAATGAAGGGTTAATAAAATTAACAGAATTGAACTTAACTGTTTTTAATAAACCTCTAGATCTTATTTATGAAAATCAACAAATTGTTGGATTTACAGAAAGGTATTTAGAGGAAGAAAAAGTAAATGTAGGGGTGATTGATTATGAAAAAATTAAGGAAGAGTTGCTTTGTTTGTCTAATCATGGTTTTTATTTAAACGATATTTTCTATAATTATATCTTTAGTGGGAGGGGGGGATATTTTATTGATTTAACCAGTTATCAATATATTAATACAGAAGTTGATTTTTTGAAAAAACAGATATATAAAAAGAATTTAGAATTAATGAATCAATTTTTAGTAGGACTCGTTGTTTTTAATGCTTTTCGTAAAGGATGTAATTATGAATTTAGTAAAATGTATTTAGCCAGTGCTTATTGTCGTGAGCGTTGTGAAGGCATTTATTATGGAGATTATTTGGAAAAAGAGCGCACACGTTAATTTTGTGCTATAATGGTTCTAAGTTGGAGGTCGTTATGAAAAAGAGTAAGTTAAAGATGAAGTATAAGGTATTAAGCTTACTTCTCCTATTTGTTATTGGTGTTGGAAGTGCTTTTTTGTTTTTTAAGAATCGACATTTTGAAGATAAACCTCCTTCTTCTGTTTCTCAGGAAGAGAGACCTTCTTCTCCTGTAGAGGAACCTAAAAAAGAAGAATACCATTTAACGCTGGGAATGATTGGCGACGCTCTTTATCATACAGGAACTTATAAAGATGGTTTAAAAAGTGATGGGACTTATAATTATGATCATCAACTTGATGATATTCGTCCTATTGTTCAAAATTATGATTTGGCTTATTATAATCAAGAAACCATTTTAGGTGGAAAAGAATTAGGACTGTCTTCTTATCCTTGTTTTAATTCTCCTCAAGAAGTAGGCGATGCGTTTATAAAAGCAGGTTTTAATTTGGTAAGTCTTGCTAATAATCATACTCTTGATAAGGGGACAAAAGCGATTTTAAATTCGGTAGCGTATTGGAGAAATCAAACTTCTGTTATGACTGCGGGAAGTTATGATTCTGAAAGTGATCGAAATCGAGTTCCTATTGGTGAAAAAAATGGGATCACTTATGCTTTTTTAGCTTATACTTATGGCACGAATGGCATACCTGTACCCAAAGGAAAAGAATACGTGGTAAATTTATTTTCTAAGGAGCAAGCCCAAAAAGATATTGAAGCGGTTCGCGACAAAGTAGATGTGGTTTTAGTGGCGATGCATTGGGGCGTAGAATACACGCATACTCCTACAACTGAACAACGGGATTGGGCGCAATTTTTAAGTGATTTAGGTGTGGATGTTATTATTGGATCTCATCCCCATGTCATTCAACCTATTGAATTTATTGGAAATACATTAGTGATTTACTCTTTAGGTAATTTTATTTCAGGTCAAGACGATTTGATGAAAAAAATTGGTTTAATTGCTTCTGTGGATATTCATAAAGTGGTGGAAGACGGTCAGTCTACCATTACATTAGATCAGGTGAAAGGCGATTTATTGTATACGTATCATAAAGGACACAAAGGGTATCGAGTCATCCCATTTTATAAATTAACGAAGAGTGAACTTGGCAATGACGTTGCAAAAGTGAAAGCTAAGTATGAAGCTCTACTTAATGAAACCAATGATCCAAAAATCAAAATAGGAACGTTGAGTCTTGATTCTTAATTTAAAGTCACGAAAGTGATTTTTTTTTGTCGAATTAGGTCGAACGCTTTTTGTTTACAGATCTATCAAGTTTCAATAGAATAAAAAATTGTATTTCGAGGAGCCACGCTATGAAAAAAATATTTGGTCGAAAACAATTTTATACTGTTTTTTCTAAAATTAAGTATCGAGAAAAATTTGATTCTCTTCTTTTAGAATTTTTTGGTTTAGAACAGATTCGAGTTATAAAGAAAGAGGAAGTAAAAGAAAGCGATGTTCTTCTGTCCTTTGTTGTTTTTTTGAATACTGAAGAGTTATTAACCGTCGTGGTTGTGGATACAAAGCCTTATTTCAATTCTTCTAAAACGTTTTATCTTAATTTTAGTTATCAACACGTTAAGTGTTATTTTACTTATCTTATTCCTGGGTATTTAGAAATATATTGTCCTTATGCTTTTTTTCATCCTTCTAGAAAAAAACGTCTTCTTTTGTTTGCGAGTCTTTTTTTTACGAAAAATAAAAGGGAAGTTAAAAAAATTTTAAGTCAATTGCAATTGTTTTCAGAAGAGGAAATAAACGAGATTTTAATTATTTTATAAAGACAAATAATTATTATTGTGTTAAAATATTTTTAGTAATTAAAATAAACGAAAAAGGTGGTATTATGGCAAAAGTTATTTCATTGGTTAATCAAAAAGGAGGCGTTGGAAAAACAACGACGAGTATTAATTTAGCCGCAGCCTTAGGGAGTGAAGGAAAAAAAACGCTTTTAATTGACTTAGACTCTCAAGGAAATGCTTCAACGGGTTTGGGTTTAAATACGAGTGATTTTGACAATGATATTTATGATGTCATAACTGGAGCTTGTTCAATTAAAGAAGCCATTATTAAAACGAAATTTAAAAATTTATCGGTGATTCCAGCGACGATTAATTTAGCGGGAGTGGAAGTAGAATTTGTTAAAGCGATGGTGGCGAATAAAAATTTTCATCAAAATGATCAATTGAATTTAAGATTAAATGAGATTAAGGATCGTTTTGATTATATTATTATTGATTGTATGCCAGCTCTAGGCATTACCACTTTAAATGCATTAGTAGCTAGTGATGCCGTTATTATTCCTGTACAATGTGAGTATTTAGCACTTGAGGGAATTACGCAACTTTTAAATACGATTATTTTAGTTCAATCCAATATGAATCCTGATTTAAGAATTGAAGGGGTTCTTCTTACCATGCTTGATGGGAGAACGAATATTGGTTTAGAAGTCATTGAGGAAGTAAGAAAGTATTTTAAAAATAAAGTTTTTAATACCATTATACCAAGATTGGTTCGACTTGTAGAGGCACCGAGTCATGGGAAGCCTATTAATGAATACGATCCTACGAGTCGAGCAACGTTAGCGTATGCAAATTTGGCAAAGGAAGTGATTAGTCGAGATGGAAACTAAAAGAAAGGTGATGGGAAGAGGGCTTGAACAATTATTTTCTAATGAAGTCATTAACTTTGATGCTTTTGAAAGAGATATTGTGAATAACACAAAAGTTAATGACATTGTAGAGATTCCTCTACAAGAAATTAGAAGTAACCCTTATCAGCCACGAAAGTCTTTTAATGAAGCCTCTTTACAAGAGCTTGCTGAAAGCATCAAAGAATATGGTGTGGTTCAACCCATTATTGTTAAAAAAAGCATTAAAGGTTATGAACTTATTGCTGGTGAGAGAAGAAAGAAAGCTTCGGAAATGGCTGGACTTGAAGTTATTCCCGCTATTATAAAAGATTTTGATGACCAAGAAATGATGGAAATTGCATTGATTGAAAACATTCAAAGAGAGGATTTGAATCCTATTGATGAAGCACTAGCTTATCAAAACATTATTGAACTGAGTCATTTAACACAAGATGAATTTGCTAAAAGATTTGGAAAGAGTCGAAGTCATGTTACCAATATGTTAGGTCTTTTAAAGCTTCCTAATGCTACAAAACAGTTGGTTGAATCGGGAACGATTAGTATGGGACATGCAAGAGCTTTAAGTAAAATTAGTGATGAAGTTTTGGTTAATCAATTATCTGATCGCGTTTTAAATGAATCGTTAAGTGTTCGAGATTTAGAACATCTTATTGCGGTAGAAAATTTACCCAAAAAAAATAAAGTGCTTCGTAAAGAGTCTGAACAAAATATTCATTATTTGATTTATGAAAAGGTCATGCGTGAAAAGATTGGTACAAAAGTAAAAATAAAAGAACATAAAATTGAGATTCCTTTTGATCGGGAAAAAGATTTGGAAAGAATTCTTGAAATTTTGGGAATAGAAATATCGGGTGATTAACTTTGAAAGTAATCTTTGAATTCTTAGGACGAAAAGAAGTTTACGGCTTAGCTTTAATTGTATTGGTTTCTATTATCGTTTATACTTTTGGTAAAGTAGTTATTGAAAAGATTATTATTTCAGGTAAAAACGAATTTGAAAAGAAAAAGCGAAGAACGATTGTTAACATGATTTCGAATATTTTTAAATATGCGGTTTTTGTGTTAGCGGTTTTGTTTATTTTAAATTTGTATGGGGTAGATACGAAAGCTTTAGTTGCCAGTTTAGGAGTCGTTGGAGCGGTTTTAGGTTTAGCATTGCAAGACGCCATTAAGGATTTTATCAGTGGTATTACCATTATTATGGATAATTATTTTGTAGTTGGAGATAACGTTAAAATTGGAGAGTTTCAAGGAGAAGTGATCGATATGGGATTAAAGACTACTAAAATAAAAAAGTATTCTGGTGAAGTTTTAGTCATAGCGAATCGCAAGATTGATGAAGTTATTAATATTAGTCAAAAAAGTGCTAATGTCGTGATTGATATTCCTACAAGTTATGAATCTAAGACGGATGTCGTTGAAAAAGCGATTCAAAAGATTTTAAAGGAAATTATGAAAATTACAGGAGTACGAAAAGAAACAAAATATATGGGGATTTCTTCTTTAGGAGAACATGCTGTCCATTTTTCTATTAGTATTTCTTGTTCACAAGATGATCAATGGCAAATTAAAAGAGAGGCATTGAAAATTATTAAAACCATTTATGATGAGGAAAAGATTAAAATTCCTTATCAACAGATAGAGGTGCATCATGAATAAAAATTATAAATTAAACGATTTAGTTATTATGAAAAAAGCGCATGCGTGTGGGGATAATTTATGGATGATTACAAGAGTAGGGGTCGATATTAAAATTAAGTGTCAACATTGTGGTCGAGAAATTATGATGGATCGATTGGAGTTTGAACGGAAATTAAAAAAAGTATTAGGTGATACAAATGAACGTAAATAAATTAAAAGAAAAAATAACTTTACATCCCATTATGACCCTTTTAATTATGATTGGGGTTACAATTGTTTTGAGTGGCGTGTTGTCTTTACTGGGAGTTCAGGTGACTTCTAAAAAAATTAGTCCCACTTCTTTAGAGTACAATACCTACATTGCTGAGGTTTCTTCTCTTTTTAGTTTGAGGGGTTTAAAGTATATTTTCACAAGTACTGTGAGTAATTTTACCCTTTTTACGCCTTTAAGTAGTCTACTGATTATTTTAATTGGGATTGGTATTATGGAAAAAAGTGGCTTTTTAAAAGTGGCCATTATTCTTCTTACCAAAAATGCTAAAAAGATTCATGTTACTTTTGTTCTTGTTTTGTTAAGTATCCTTTTAAGTTTTATCGGTGATATTTCCTTCGTGATTATGCTTCCTTTGGCAGGTATTTTGTTTCGACATGGTAAAAGAAATCCAAGTTTAGGAATCATTGCATCTTTTGCGGGTTTAACGTGTGGCTATGGATTAAGTATTATTTTTACAAGTATGGATTCTTCGCTTTTGTCTTTGACTACTTTAGCTTCTAGAGTGGTGGATGTAAATTACGCGATTGAAGTAGGAAGTTTTTTATTCATTATGATTTTAGCTATTTTGCTTATGGCGATTTTTATTACTCAAATTGTCGAGAGGTATCTCGTTTATAAGCTGGATAAATATGACTTTCCAGAAACAGAAGTTGAAGAAGAATTTTTTATGGGAAAGAATGAGAAAAAAGGCCTTTGTTTTGCTTTGTTTGCTTTCTTAATCTATTTTTTAATCTTTATGTATAATATTATTCCTGGTTTTCCTTTTTCAGGAAAATTGCTCGATCAGAGTCAAGTTTTTTATATTGATAAACTTTTTAGCTATAATTCTTTTTTTAGTACAGGGTTTGTGTTTATTGTTACTATGGGCTTTGTTATTTTAGGTTTCTTTTATGGCATTGGTGCTAAGACGATTCGAAATAATAAAGATTTATGTGAAGATTTAGGTCATTCTTTGGATGGCATTGGTCAGACACTGGTTTTGATTTTCTTTGTTTCTATTTTAATTAATGTTTTTAAATATACGAATATTGGCAATGTGGCCACTACTTTTTTAGCTACTCTTATTGAAGATTCTTCGTTTACGGGCATTCCCCTTATTTTACTTTTATTTTTTGTTACCGTCTTTTCTACGTTTTTGTTGCCTTCTTCCCTTTCAAGATGGTCTATCTTATCAGGGGTTGCTATTCCAGCGTTTATGAAAGCGGGGATGTCTCCTGAGTTTGCTCAAGTTATTTTCCGTTTTGGAGAGTCGGTCAGTATTGGTCTTACGCCATTGTTTGCTTATTTTGTTATTTATTTGGCTTTACTTGAAAAATACAATCAAGGAAGAAAACCGATTAATCTTTTGAAATCCATTCGTTATATGCTTCCATTTAGTCTTTTGACTCTTGTTCTATTATTGACAATATTAATTGGTTGGTATATAGTAGGGGTTCCAATAGGAATTCATGCTTTTCCAACGTTATAAGAGGTGATTATTTATGTCTTTGAAAGCGGGTATTGTGGGCTTACCCAATGTTGGTAAATCGACGCTTTTTAATGCTATAACGAAAAAAAATATTTTGGCCGCCAATTATCCTTTTGCTACGATTGACCCAAATGTTGGTATGGTTACCGTGCCAGATGCGAGACTTGAGTTTTTAGAAAACTTATATGTTCCCCAATCTTGTGTACCCACAACTTTTGAATTTACTGATATTGCTGGACTGGTTAAAGGGGCTTCTAAAGGTGAGGGGCTTGGTAATAAGTTTTTGTCTCATATTCGTGAAGTGGATGCGATTGTTGAAGTGGTCCGATGTTTTAAAGATTCCTCTATTATTCATGTTGAAGGCGACGTCGATCCTATACGAGATATTGAGATTATTAACTTAGAGCTTATTTTGGCGGACTTAGAAATTATTGAAAATCGTATTTCTAAGATTGAAAAGAAAGCGATGACGACAAAAGATAAAGAAGCCTTGCAAGAATTAGAAGCTTTAAAGAAAGCTCAAAATGCTTTATTAGATAATCAACCTTTAAGACTGATTGATTTTTCCGAGGAGGAGCTTAATCTTTTAAAATCTTTTAATTTTATTACTTTAAAACCCATGATTTATGTTGCGAATGTTTTAGAAGAGGATGTGGTTTTGGGAGAAAACGATTACACAAAAGCTGTTTGTTCTTATGCTTCCAAGGAAAAGTCTTCGGTTATTGTGATGTGTGCTAAAATTGAATCTGAACTCGCTGAGTTAGAAAGTAGTGAAAAACAAGCTTTCTTAAATGATTTAGGGATTGCTTCTAGTGGATTGGATAAACTTATATTTGCCACGTATGAGCTTTTAGGCTTACAAACTTTCTTTACGGTGGGAAGTGATGAGGTGAAAGCGTGGACCTTTAAAAAAGGAATGAATGCTAAAACGTGTGCTGGACTGATTCACAGTGATATTGAAAGAGGATTCATTAAAGCGGAGATTATGAAGTTTAATGATTTAGAAGAATTAAAGGATGATAAAGTGGTTCAAGAACGTGGTAAATTGTATTTAGAGGGAAAAGACTATTTGATGCAAGATGGCGATATTGTTTATTTTCGTTTTAATGTCTAGTCTTTGCTTTTGTATGGAAGCGTGATATAATACATATATTGATTTAGGAGGAATCGTATGGAAAGTAAATTAATGAGTAAAACATTTATTTGGATGTTTATAGGACTATTGGTCACTTTTATTACTGGCTATGGTGTGGCTTCTAATGAAACGATGATTATTAATATTTATAAAAATTCAATTTATATTGTTTTATGTATTGTAGAGTTATTGTTAGTCATCTTTTTATCAGCAAAAGTGCATTCGATGAGTAAAACTATGGCTAGAATTTGTTTTATTATTTATAGTTTTGTGACAGGTCTTTCATTATCTTCAATCTTTGTTATTTATAGTTTATCATCTATTTTGTATGTTTTTCTAATTGCGGCGGTTGTTTTTCTTGTTTTTGGTCTTCTTGGCTATTTTACAAAATTGGATTTAACAAAACTAGGAACCTATTTGATGATGATTTTATTTGGCGTAATTATTTGCTTTTTAGTTAATCTTTTTTTGAATTACGAACAATTCGATTTTGTATTAACTTTAGTTAGTATGGTTGTCTTTATGGGATTTACGGCTTATGATGTTCAAAAGATTAAGAGACTAGCTGAGAACAGTACTATTCCAGAAGATAATTTAAGTATCGTCGGCGCTTTAAATTTATACTTAGATTATATTAATATTTTCTTAGATTTATTGAATTTACTTGGAAAATCAAAAGACTAATGGGTCTTTTTTCTTTTGGTTCATTTTGTTAAAATGATTTTGGAGGGTATTTATGGAATTGTGTCGATTAATGGTAGAAATAAAAACTTTTGGTTTTGAAAATGAAACGATCCCTCATGAAGTGATGAGTGGAACTTTAGAAAATATAGATTCTTATACTTATAGATTTCAAAATGAAAAAGCTTGGTTTGATTCTGAAAAAGAAAAAATTTTAGCCAATATCAAAAGAAAAAGAATTCAGTCAGGTAATTTTATACCCAGTGATATTGAATTTTTAAGAGTCTATATTTTGAAAAAAAACATTAAAATAACAAATGTTTTAGATGATTGTGCTAATGAATCTAGTTTAAAGCGTAAGCAAAACGAGGTTGAGATTCGGCCTTTATTTAAAGAAATTCAGTCTCAAAATCAAGTCGTTTTGTTAGAAAATATAATAAAGAATAGGATGTTTAAAGGTAATTTAAAACTGTTTTATCAATTAACTTGTGAATTAGGAGATGACGCTGGATTTTTTTTAAAAGTTCCAGATTATTTACAAATGAAAATGGTTCTTGCATTAGATGCGCTTACTATTAATGCTATTTATAGCTATTTATCGAACCATGAAAGATTTATGGTTTTAGTGAGGCTTTTACTTTTGGTTAACCCAACTTATGAAGAAATGAAAGGGGAATACAAAAAAGTTTTTGACACGCTAAAAGAAAAAAGTAATGATGGAAGTCTTTTTAATTTAGAACGAATAAGAGTACCTTATAAAGATGAGTGAAAATCATTTTTTTGGTTATTCAATTATAAAGTTTTAGTCATAATTTTAAAAAAAATAAATAGTTTACATTAAAGGTTATTTTTGTTATAATCTTAAGCGAGTATGAATTTACTCCTTGCTTTAGGAAAACTGAAGCCGAGTTAGACCATAAGGAGGTGTAGAATATGAAAAAATATGAAGTAATGTTTATTGTTAAGTCTGCACAAGAAAGTGCGGATATTAAAAAATGTGCTGAATCTATGAAAACAATTGTGACTGATAATAAAGGTAAAGTTGTTGATTTTAATGAGCTTGGTGAGAAAAAATTAGCTTATCCGATTAAAAAAGAAATCAGTGGTTATTATTACGTTATGCATATTGAAGCTGATAATGCTGCTCGAAGTGAGCTTGATCGTAAAGCTTCATTAAATGAAAATATTTTAAGACATTTAATCATTCGATTAGATGAGGAGTAAGAATTATGAATAAAGTTATTTTAATTGGAAGACTTGCTAGAGATCCAGAAAAGCGTAGTACTATGAGTGGATCAATTGTTACACGATTTACGCTTGCTGTTACACGTACTTATCAGGATCAAAATGGTGAAAGAGGCGCTGATTTTATTAATTGTGTTGCTTGGAGAAAACAAGCTGAAAATATTGCAAAATATTGTGTCAAGGGAACGCAAGTTGCTGTTGAGGGTCGTATTCAAACAGGAAGCTATGATGCTCAAGATGGTTCAAAACGTTATACAACGGATATTATTTGTGATAATGTTACTTTTTTAGGAACCAAAGGTGATAGTCAAAATAAAGAGAACAATTACAGTTCTAATCCTACTGACCATTATTCAACGGGTGATCTTCCAACTTCAGATATTTCTGAAGATCCTTACAAAGACTTTGGAGAAGAAATTGCTTTAACGGATGATGATTTACCATTCTAAGGAAAGGAGAATAGATTATGCCAGAATTTCGTCGTAAAAAGAAAAAAATTTGTCAAATGTGTGCTGGTAAAAGTGTTGATTATAAAGACGTTATGATTATTAATAAATATATTAATGAAAAAGGAAAGATTTTACCTCGTCGTATGACTGGAGCTTGTGCAAAACATCAAAGACATATTGCTCAACAAATTAAATATGCTAGATTTATGGCTTTAATACCTTATGTTAAATAGACAAAAGTCTATTTTTTTTATGATAAAAAATAAAAGACTTGTGTTAGTATTTTCTCTTTCTTTTAAAAGATGTGATATAATATTTAAGAAACGAAAGGTTGGGATTTTATGAAAGTCATATTGCTTCAGGATGTAAAGAAACAAGGAAAAAAGGATGCTATTATAGAAGTAAGTGATGGTTATGCTAATAATTTTTTAATTAAAAATAAATTAGCGGTTCCTTATTCAAAAAGAAGTAAAGAAGTATTGGAGCAAGAACAAACAGAAAGAAAAATAAATGAAGAAAATTTAATTGAATCCTTAATTTTAGTTAAAGAAAAAATTGAGAAAGCTAATTTAGTTTTTTATTTAAAAACAGGAAAGGAAGGAAAGACTTTTGGTTCAGTTTCATCTAAGCAAATTAGTGATAAATTAAAAGAACAAGGCATTTCTGTAGATAAAAAATGTATTCATTTATCTGATACTATTACCACTTTGGGTTCTTATGAAATCCAATTTGTGCTTCATAAAAAAGTTCAATTTAAAGTGACGATTCATTTAAAAGAAAAGTAAGGAGGCGCTTTTATGGCTGTGAAACAAATGCCTCAGAATAAAGAAGCTGAGATGAGTATTTTAGGGGTTTGTTTTTTAAATAAGTCGGCTTTAGAAAAGATTGTTGAAGAAGTCAATGAATCGATGTTTTATAATGACGCCAATAAAAAAATTTTTAAAGCTTTAGAAAATCTTTATAAAAATGGAACACCGATTGATATTACAACGGTCACGGATGAACTGGATAAACAAAAGAATTTGAACGCAATTGGAGGTTTAGATTATCTTTCTGAAGTTATTGATTCGGTGGTTAATGCTTCTAATGTGGATTCTTACATTAAAATTGTTAAAGAAAAAGCTATTCGAAGAAATTTAATTGATGCGGCGACGGATATTATTACTGAGAGTTATGAAGAAGAAAAAGACTTGAGTACGACTTTAGATCAGGCGGAAAGAAAAGTGGCATTGGTGGCACGAGCAAGAACAACCAGTGAATTTATTACAATTAAGGATGCGTTAAGAAGAGCTCAAGAAAATATCGAGATTTTGGCTCGTAATAAAAGTGTTATTACGGGTTTGGAAACCGGTTTTTATGATTTGGATAAAGCAACAAGTGGCTTACATGAAAGTGAACTTATTATTATTGCGGCTAGGCCAGGTATGGGTAAAACCGCTTTTGCTTTAAACTTAGCGGTGAATGCGGCGAAAACAACTGAAAAAGCCATTGCTATTTTTAATTTGGAAATGAGTGCGGACCAATTGGTTAATCGTATGATTAGTGCGGTGGGAAGTATTGAAGCGGACAAATTAAAGACAGGGATGCTTAATAATACCGATTGGAAAAAGTTTAATGAGGCCATGAGTCAGCTTGCGGATACGAATATCTATATTGAAGATAATGCGTCTATTACCGCTCCTGAAATTAAAGCAAAGTGTCGAAGTCTTGCCAGAGGTGAAAAGGGACTGGCTTTAGTGGTTATCGACTATTTACAGTTATTAACAAGTGGCGCTAGAACTGAGTCTAGACAAGTGGAAGTCTCTGACATTTCTCGTAGTTTAAAAACATTGGCTATGGAATTAAAAGTTCCAGTTATTGCTCTTGCTCAATTAAATCGTGGGGTAGAACAACGAAGGGAATCGAAGCAACCTAAATTAAGTGATTTGCGTGAGTCAGGGTCTATCGAACAAGATGCGGATTTGGTTTTGTTTATTGATCGTGCGGATTATAATCAAGCCAAAACAAGTGAGAAAAAGGAAACGATTGTTCCCGCTGATCTCATTATTGCTAAACATCGTCGAGGTTCAACGGGATTAGTCAATCTTTTATTTGAACTCGATAAAAGTTGTTTTAAAAATTATTTGAAAGTAGCGAATGAAGAAGGAGTGAATTCATGAAAAAGAAAGATAAAATACGCACCATTTTTATAACAATGGGACTGGTTTTTTTATTCATGATTGTGGGGTTTAGTGAACGACTTTATAATCAAGCTTATAAAGTTTATCAAGTGTATTTAAATGGAAACAAATTAGGTTTAATTAATGATCAAGATGAGTTGTATGCACTTATTAATGAAGAACAAAAAGAGATTAAGGAAACATATCAAGTGGATCATGTTTATCCTCCTAATGGTTTTGAAATTAAAGAATATAAAACTTATAATCAAAATGTCATTAGTGCTCAAGAAATTTATGATAAGATTAAAGATGAAGATGATTTTACTATTGAAGGTTATGTGATTAAGATTAAGTTTAATAAAGAGGGAAAAGCGGATTTAGTTTTATATGTTTTAAATAACCAAATTTTCGAAGAGTCTTTAAAAAACGTTATTAATGCCTTTGTTGAGGAAAGTGATTTTAATAAATACATCAATAATAAACAAGAAGAAATTGAAGACGTAGGTCGTATTATTGAAAATATGTTTTTTGAAGAAACGATTACTATTAAACCTGCTCATATAAGTGTGAATCAAAAAATATATACGGATCCTATTGAACTCACTCAATTTTTACTTTTTGGTTCGAATAAAGAACAAAGTAGTTATACAGTAAAATCTGGCGATACCATTGCTTCTATTTCTTCTGATAATCAGTTAAATACAAAAGAGTTTTTAATTGCTAATCCTAAATATAAGAGTGAAGAGAGTATTTTGGCAATCGGAGAAAAAGTAAATATTACCTTGATTAATCCGATTTTGACGTTAGTAGAAAGCATTTATTCTGTTGAAGATGCTGAACAGGTGTATGAAAAAGAAGTGGTTTATGATTCTAGTAAACCTCTTGATTATAGTGAAGTTACACAAGTAGGAATTCCAGGCATTGTTCGAACGAGTAAGAGAACACAAATTGTAAATGGGGAAGAGAATCAAGGTTTTGATAAGATTAGTGATGTTGTGATTCGAGAGACTCAAAATGAAATTACAACAAAAGGTGGATATAAACCAACAGGTGGTTATCAAGATAATGGTAAATATTGGGGCTGGCCAACGAATCGTCCTTATGTTATTACTTCTGGTTTTGAATGGCGTTGGGGATCTTTTCACGATGCGATTGATATTTCTGGAACAGGAATGGGCTCACCTATTTACGCTTCTCAAGCGGGTGAAGTGGTGGATCAATTTCATACTTGTCCTAATGTGGGGTATTACCGTAATCAATGTGGTGGGACGTATGGAAATTATGTGGTGATTCGTCATGAGAATGGCTATTATACTATGTATGCCCATTTAACCAATAACGTAAACGTTAATATTGGGGATCAGGTGACGCGTGGTCAAGTGATTGGCTATATGGGAAGTAGTGGTTCATCAACAGGTACACATTTGCATTTTGGTGTTTCTAAAGGAGAACCAAATAAAGGAACTTGGATTAATCCATGGAGTTTGTTTAGATAATGAAAGTCGTTGTTTTAGCCAGTGGTAGTGAAGGTAATGCTACCTATATTGAAACTCAGGAGTCTAAAATAATTTTGGATTTAGGTAAAAATGCAAAATATATACGCGAAAAATTAGAAAGTATTGAAGTGAATCCAAAAGACATTGATGCCATTATTATTTCTCATACCCATAAAGATCATACAAGTGCTTTAAAAACTTTTACTAACCGTTATAAAACGCCTGTTTATGTGAGTAAAGAAATGTTACCCGATTTAGAAAATCTTAAAGAGTATGAAAACTTAATTTTATTTGAAGATACTATTTATTTAAAAGATGTTAAAATTAGTTCAATTAAGTCTTCTCATGATGCGCCAGATGCTAGAAATTTTATTATAGAAAGTCATAAAGAATCGGTTGTGTATGTGACGGACACAGGGTATATTAATCGAAAATATTTTAATCTTTTAAAAGATAAAGATATTTATTTATTCGAAAGTAACCATGATATTGAAATGCTTATGAATGGACCTTATCCTAAATGGTTAAAAACACGAGTAGTGGGAAGTTATGGTCATTTATCGAATAAGGATTCTTCCTTTTACTTAACGAAACTGATTGGTCCTCATACGAAAAAAATTATTTTAATGCATTTAAGTCATATTAATAATACCAGTGAGAAAGCATTAGAAATGATTCATGAAACGTTTAAGGAATATGATATTGATTTTTCAAATATTGAATGTGCTAAGCAATCTGAAATTACTGAGGTTGTATGTTAAAAATTATTTGTTTAGGGAAGTTAAAGGAATCGTATCTAACCGAATTAGTTGCTGATTATACCAAAAGAATCTCTAAATATCATAAAATAGAAATCATTGAATTAAAAGATGAAGAGAGTTTAGAGCGTGAAGAAAAGAGTATTTTAAAACACATAGGAGAAAAAGATTATGTGATTACTTTAGAAATAGAAGGTCAATGTTTAGATAGTGTAGCCTTTGCTAATAGGCTTGATTCTACATTCATCAAAACCAGTTGTATCACTTTTGTTATAGGAAGTTCTTTAGGTTTGTCAGCTAAAATAAAAGAAAGAAGTGATTTTCCTTTATCCCTGTCTAAAATGACTTTCCCACATGGATTGTTTCGAGGGATATTACTTGAACAAATCTATCGAGCATTTAAAATTAACAATCATGAAAATTATCATAAGTAATACTCGAGTTTAGGTTTGAAAGGATGTGGGTCGTATTGAATAAAGAACTAAAAAGATAGTTTGTTATTTTAGGGTTGTATTCCTTATCAAGTGGTGTTTTTTATATTTTTCAAGAATTGTGGATGGCACAAAATCAGTTAGTACGGTTTTTAGTCTATGTTCTATTTTATCCGTTTCGGTCATATTTTTGTGTTCGCAATTTATTACAAAAGATAAATTGAAGACGTTTTCTTGTTCTTTGTTTTTCTTTAAAGCCATTGTTATGCTTTTATTATTTTTTTTAAATCAAACTGGATTAAATGTTTTGATTAAATTTTTGATAATAATTGATTATGTTATTGATGTGGAGTTATGGATTTCCTTGTATCCTTTAATTACGTTGATAAAAAAAGAAGATAAGATTTATGCGATTCGAGATCTTATTTATGATGCTTTTTATTATATTGGTATTTTTTTTACAGGCCTTTTGTTTGGAAAAAGTATTGGTAGTTTTGAGATTAGTTATAATTTTTATATTTTGATTGCTAGTATTCTTACTTTTATAACGTTTATTATTTTATATAAAACGAATTTAGAATCCTATGTAAAAAAAGAGAAGAAGGTTGAATCTCGAAAAAGTTTGAAAACTTTAAATCTAAAAAAGGATAAAATTTCTCGAGTCTATTTAGGCTATGTGTTTTTTGGGGAGATGTCATTTAGTTGTATTACCGAGTTACAAGTTTTATTATTAGCGGATTATTTTGATTTTTCAGCACGTACTATTTCCAATTATAGCATTCTGTTAGGAATGGGTTCTGTCATTGTAGGTTCTTTAGTTATTGCGAAATTTACTTTAAAAAATAATTACATTAATCTTTCGTTAAAGTTTGGAATACGGCTTCTTTTGTATATTTCGGCTTTTCTTTTTAATCAAAAAATACTCATTTTACTCGCTTTTATTTTTGTGGAACTTAGTAGTGATGCGTATATTGATATTACGGATGCTCCTTATGTTAATCGTTATAATGATGAAGATCAGTTAGCTTTTAATAATTTAAAAGAAATGATTGAGTATGTGGCAACAAGTATTGGTGTATTCTTGTGTGGTATAGCTCTTTTATATGGCATACGCTATATCTTTTTAGTTAGTAGTGTGTCTATTATTCTTCAAATAATTTTAGCGTTTTATGCGCTTTATTTAAGAAATCAAGAAAGTAGGTAGTTAGATATGATTCAAAATGATTGGGATGACGTGTTAAAAATAGTCTTTGAAAGTGAGGGTTTTAAAAAGTTTTATCATCTTGTAGAAGAAGAGTACTATAGTAAAACCATTTTTCCTCCTAAGGATTATGTTTTTAATGCGCTCAAATTAACCCCTTATAAAGAGGTCAAAGTCGTTATTGTAGGACAAGATCCTTATCACGGAGAAGGAGAAGCTCATGGGTTATCTTTTTCAGTTCAGAAAGGGATAAAACTTCCTCCTTCATTAAAAAATATTTACAAAGAACTTGAAAGTGATTTGGGTATTTCTCCTTATGAAGAAGGCGATTTAACTAAATGGGCTAAGCAAGGCGTTTTAATGCTTAATGCAGTTTTAACCGTTGTGAAAGATACCCCAGCCAGTCATCGCAATTTAGGTTGGGAAAGACTTACGGATTATATTATTCGAGTATTAAATGAGAAAGAAGAACCTGTTGTATTTATTCTTTGGGGCAATTTTGCTAAGGAAAAGAAAGTTTTGATTACTAATCCTCAGCATTTGGTGTTAACAAGTGCTCATCCGAGTCCTTTTTCAGCTAATTATGGTTTTTTTGGAAGCAAACCTTTTTCTAAAACCAATGAATTTTTAGAAAAAAAAGGGTTACAGCCAATTGATTGGGATTTGAGTAATAAGTAGGAATAGGATATTAGATCGATTTGATATAAATAAAAGAGTCATTTGTTGGTGTAATAAAATAGATAAAACAAATGGAAAAAAAGAATATCAAATGTCTATTTTATTGGTGATATTTTGTTTTAGAACGACTTGTACAAGTTGTTTTTCTTTGGTAAAATAGAGAAGTTTTTAAAGGGGATGGATTTTTATGGCACTTTATGAAGAAGTTTATTTAAAGTTAGAAGATTTTCCTAAATTCTATCGTTATGAAGGAATGAATACTTTTCAAAATTATGACTTTAATAGAAATAATGTTTTATCTAGTTATGACAGTTATATTTATTTTTCTGGATCGTCTAAACATCATTTTTATTATGTTCAGAAAAAGTTACGAGAAATAATTGAAAAAGATATTTTATGTGAAAGTAAGTATCAATTGAAAAAAATGGTTTTTGATTTAGAAAAATTTAAAATGTTGGTTCAAAAAATTGAAAATTATTCTCTTGATGATAAACAAAAAGTAATTGAATTTACTGTTTCTCCTATGATTAAAAAGCTTTTTTATAAGAATACTATATCAAATATAGTCAAAAAAGAACATAAGGCTTATATTGAAAAAATCGATACTGGAATATCGGGGAGGATATGGATTATGCAAAGATTGGTTAGAAGTTTTTAATATTTTAACTTATCTTTACACTTATGAGCGCCTTACAAAAACGGATTTACTTGATTATGTTATGATTTAAAAAGAAATGCTGGAAATTCTTTTAAAGTAAATGTGACTAGCTTTTTATTGGATTCTTCAAGAAAAACTTTTAAAATCAATGCTTTTTTAGTTAATGATTTTATGAAGTATGATTTAATGAATGCTTTACAAAATATTGTTGAAAAAAAATTGTATTTTCCAGAGTCTTATATGGGAGAAAAACCTTTAGAATTTATAAAAAAAATAATTCAAACTTATACTCTTGAAAGAGAAACTATGCTTGAATTAATTGATCATACTTATCAAAGGAATTTAACTTTATAGTTTAAAATCATCGTAAATATCATCAGTCATGTCTTTTCCATCAAAGAACGGTTTAATTTGAAATTTATGAATTTTAGCGATGATTGCGGAAGGAAATTTACGAATAAACCCATTTAAATCATTGGTGTTTTTATTATAATAATTTGTAATCGCTGCTATTTTTTCATCGGTTTCTTTAATGCTATTTAGGATTTCTTTAAATTCTTTATTTTTACTCAGTTCTTCAAAATCATCTTTTAATTTATAGACAATGTTAAACGCTTCTTTTAATTTTCGATCTAATTCGAAGTTGGTTATGTTTTTATTTTTTAAGTTCATGTATTCTTTAAAGTATTCTTTACTATCGTTTAGAGAAGATTTTGTGATGTTATCAATTCGAACTAAATAATCATAACGAATACGTAACGTTTCATCAATAATGCTTTCTGAGTGTTCAATTTTGGTTCTTAAGTATTGCATTTTATTAAAGTAAAAAACGTAAACCAATGCTCCTGATCCACTTAGGATTAGAAGGATTAATAAAAATGTAAAAAAATTCATATTATCACCTTAGTTAAGTATAACATAAATTTAGAATTATTTACTTATAAATGGTATAATCTTTTTAAAGAGGTGTTTTTTATGCAAATTCAAGGGCTTCCAGTTGGACCTTTACAAGCCAATTGTTATTTTATTTCTAAGGGAGAAGAAATGGTTCTCGTTGATCCAGGAGATGAAAAGGAAAAAATAGAACACGTTATTGGAGATAAAAAGGTTGTGGGCATTTTAGTAACGCATTATCATTTTGATCATATTGGAGCCTTAGATTATTTTTTAAATAAGTATGGGTTAAAAGCTAATGATAAAATTAAACATTTTAACTATGAGATCCTATCTACTCCAGGTCATTCTAAAGATTCTTTGACGTTTTATTTTCCTAATGAAAACGTGATGTTTACAGGTGATTTTTTATTTAAAGGCACAATTGGAAGAATGGACTTAGAAGGGGGAGATGAAAAAGAGATGCGAGAAAGTTTAAAACAAATTTTTAGGTATCCCTCTACAATTAAAATTTATCCTGGTCATGGTTCTTCTTCTTTTTTAGGAGAAGAAAAAAAATGGTATTGTTGAAAAGATGAGAGAAAAAATATCTTCTTTTTTGTTTTCATATACTTTATAATAAAGGAAAAGGACGGATAAGATGAGTTTAGAAGAAATTAGAAAATATGATACGTTTATTTATGAGGATTACAAAATTGAAGACAAGGGTGCCTTTTTTAAAATTACTTATTATTTTTCAATTCCTAATTTAGAGGTGTTTACTCCAAGTTTAGAACTACCAAAAAAAGAAAGTAAAGTGGTTGATTCATTAGTAAAAACCCTAGCTTTTAACATAGGAATGGTAGAACTAGTTAGTTATTGGAAATGTTGTATGGCTCCTCATGTTATTATAAAATGTGGTTCTTTAAATGAAGAACAAATAACATGGTTTAAGAAACTTTATTTTTTAGGGCAAGGCGAATTTTTTTATACCAATAACATTGATGTCAATATCGATACTTTTATGACCATAACATGTTTAGGTGAAGGCATACCATTAGAGACGATAGAATACAAAGGCCAAGGCGTTATGATTGGTGTTGGGGGTGGAAAAGATTCTTGTGTTAGTTTGGAACTTTTGAAAAATGAACCGAATCGTAGTGCTTTTATTATTAATCCTAAAGAGGTTATGATTGAGTGTGCTTTAAAATCGGGTTTAAAAGAAGAAGCGATTCTAAAAATAAAAAGAAATTTAGATTTAAAAATTGTAGAGTTAAATAAAAAAGGTTTTTTAAATGGACATACGCCTTTTAGTGCTATGGTTGCGTTTACCTCTTTTTTAACAGCGTATCTAAATGATAAAAAGTATATTGTTTTATCTAATGAATCGAGTGCTAATGAATCAAATGTCATGGGGACAAAAATAAATCATCAATATTCAAAAACTTATGAGTTTGAGAGTGATTTTAATCTTTATGCAAAACGTTATTTTAAAGTTGATATAGATTATTTTTCTTTCTTGCGTCCTTTAAATGAATACGAAATCGGAATGCTTTTAGCACGTATGCCAAACTATCATCCCATTTTTAAAAGTTGCAATAAAGGTAGTAAGAACATACCATGGATTTGGTGTTCTAATTGTTCTAAATGTTTATTTGTTTATTCAATGCTTAGTCCCTTTTTATATAAGAAAGAGTTAGTGGCTATTTTTAAAGAGGATTTATTTGAAAATAAAGCGTTATTAGAAACTTTTAAAGATTTACTGGGGTATGGAGAGAATAAACCTTTTGATTGTGTTGGTACCTATGAAGAAATTAATTACGCTATTAGTAAAACGATTAGGAATTTAGAGGGAGAGCTTCCTTTTTTGTTAAACTATTATAAAGAACATTATGAATTATCTAATCATGAAGCGTTAGAAAACTATTGGAATGAAGAGCATCATTTAAATGAACATTTTGAAACTCTTTTAAAGGAAGCGATAAAAAATGATTGAACAAATTGTTAATAAGTTAAAAGGGAAGAATCTTGCTATTTTGGGGATGGGTAGAGAAGGAAAGTCTACTTATCAATTTATTAGAACCTATTTAAAAGAGCAAACATTAACCATTTTAGATAAAAATCCTGTTGTTGATGACGTTTTAACAAAAGATGATCATTTAAGTTTAATTACTGGAGCAGCTTATTTAGATTCTTTGGAGGACTATGATTTAATTATTAAAACGCCAGGTATTTCTTTAAAAGATAGATCGATTTCTAGTATTAAAGATAAAATTACTTCTCAAATGGAACTGTTCTTAGAAGTTAATCGAAAAAATGTGATTGGAATTACGGGGACAAAAGGAAAAAGTACAACGAGTTCACTGATTTATGAAATGATTAAAGATCAAAATAAAAATTGTATTCTTGCTGGTAATATTGGAATTCCAATATTTGATGTTTTAAAGGATTGTGATAGTGAAACTTTATTTGTTTTAGAAATGTCTAGTCATCAACTTGAATATTTGAAAGTATCCCCCCATATTGGCCTGATTCTTAATTTATTTGAAGATCATTTAGATCATGCGGGAAGCGTAGAACATTATCACACGATTAAGCTCAATATGTTTAAATTTCAAACAGAAGAAGATTTTAGAATTTACTCTTCTTCTAATGAAACGTTGGCTTTAAAAGTTGCTCAAAATCGTTATTTAAGTCAAGCTTATTCTATTGATTTAGTTCATTCTACTGGTACGGTTTATCGTAAAGAAAAAGCGATTTATTTTCGTGATAAAAAAATTTATGATACGACTCTTAAGAGAAATTTGCTGGGGTATCATAATTTAGAAAATATTGTTTTTGCCTTAACCGTGATTGAGCTTCTTCATTTAGATCTTGAAAGGGCGATACGAGTGGCTAATCAATTTACAACTCTTGCGTATCGTTTAGAAAGCCTTGGAACATTCGATGATGTGACGTATTATATGTCCATGTTGTCTACTATTCCAGAAGCCACTATCAATGATATTGAAGCTTTGGAAAACGTCAATACACTTATTTTTGGTGGTATGGATCGAGGGATTTCTTATGATCAGCTCATTGATTATTTGAAAAAGTCTTCGATTGAACACTTTATATGTATGCCTACAACGGGTCATAAAATAGCGACTTATTTACCAAAAGAAAAAGTCTTTTTGGTCGAGACGTTAAAAGAAGCAGTAGAAGTCGCTAAAAAAGTGACAAAAAAAAATACCCTTTGTTTGTTGTCGCCAGCCGCTAGTAGTTATGAACAATTTAAAAATTATGAAGAAAAGGGCGACCGATTTAGAGAATATGTGATTCAATTAAATTAATGGTTAAAAATATTGATTATTTTACCAGTGATTAGAACAATTGAATCACTTTTTTTTGTGGCAATGTTTTTACAAATTGCTTTTCCGCCAACCGTTAAAGAAGAAACAAAAGAAGTAATTAAGATGGTTGAGAGTAAAGCATTCATTCCAAGGGTAATTAAATAGAGGGATAAGGAGGCACCAAGACTTCCGCTGATAATGCCACAAATGTCTCCAATAATGTCATTGCAGACACTAGAGACTTTCGTACTGTTTTTTAAAAGTTTTATACAAGCACCAGCCTCTTTTATTTTTTTTGAATTTCTTGCATGGAAAGGGGCTTCCTTCGCTGTTAAAGTTGCTACTCCTATCATATCAAAAATAATGCCTATTAAAATTACGATTATTAAAACGAGTGTTAAAATGATAACATTTAAATTAGATAAATAGGATGATAAGCCACTAAAAAGAGCAGATAAAATAAAAGATAAAATAAAAACTTGTAAGATCCATTTGTTTTTCAATTTTTCAACTTCTTTCTTTCTTTATAATAACATAAATGGATTCTTTTGAGAAAAAAATTAATTTTCTACAACCTCTTCTTCAAAAATGATTGTAATTAAATCATTAGGAGTACAATTTAATAAGCGACATAAATTTTCAATGTATTTAAAAGAGATGGCAGTGGTATGACCATGAATCATACGGTTTAAATTTCGATTGGTTACATTCATACGATTACACAGCCAATATTTTGATTTTTGATTCTTTTTTAAAAGTTGCTCAATATTTAGTTTTATCAAAATAATCATTCCTTTTTTTCTTTATTGTATACAAAAATAAGGTTATGAATAAGTGATTTGGATTACCTCTAATGGTTTAATGTTTAATAAAGGAATTTATTTAATTTAGAGTCTATTTTTCAATTTTTGACAAATTATATTTATTTAATATGTTAAGGTTTATTAAAGATTTGATAAAATTGATAGAATAATGCTATCAATTATCTACTTAGATGATTCTATTTTAGTATTGCTAATTAATAGAACGTTATGTATAATTGAATTAATTATAAAGTAGGCATGGCTAGTTGTATTAATAATAGGAAGGGAAAGACGCTTATGTTTGAAGACTATAAAAAGAAGAAAAAGAATTTAGAAAGTTTTGATAAAAATAAAAAAAGAAATCGAATGATTTTGTTTTCGGTGTTAGGCATTCTTTTTGTAGTAGGAGTCATTACTCTTTTTAAAACGTTTGCATTTTATAAAGAAGAAGCCGCGTTTAATGTGATAAGAGGAAGAGTGCCTAATTTTGTTGCTAATGATTTAAAACTTGCAATTGTTGTGGATGGTCAAACACAAACACGTATCCCAGAAGATAAGAAAGGTTATAAAGTCAGTATTACTTGTGATCATGATGCGACAGGAACATGGAATTATGAGACAGGATCCATTACTATTGATGGTTTTACTGAGGTTACCAAGTGTAGTGTTAATTTTGAAAGTATATATACGATCTATGTCAATGGAGAACAAGTCAATGCGTTTCCAAGTCAAGGAAATTATGAAACGAGTATGACTTGTGATAAAGGAAGTGCGAGTTGGAATAAAGAAGAGTGGCAACCCAATGTGAGTACTTTTGATCCAGAGATGAAATGTGATGTGGTGTTTACGGGAAACGATTACTTGTTTACAACTATCATCGTCAATGGGGAAGAACAAACAACTTTGCCAGAAAAAGGAGTGTATCCCATCGAGTTTACTTGTGAGAATGGAAGTGGAACGTGGGATCGAGTTAATTGGAAACCTGTTATGAGTGAGTTAAATGCGAATACAAAATGTACAATAAAGTTCTCATCGCTTTATAATGAAGCCACCTTAAATGGAGCGGATCCAAACTTAGGAGATGAGATGGTGCCAATCTTAATCGGAAATGGTGGAAGTGTGACTTATGCTAATCCCCAAACAGAGTGGTACAATTATGCTAATAAGAATTGGGCGAATGCAGTCATCTTGCTTGATGGTGCCAAGAATAAATATAAAGTTGGAGATACCATTAGTGAATCAGATATTGAAAGTTATTTCGTCTGGATACCTAAGTATGCTTATAAGATTCAAAGTTTAGGAACCAATACGACAAATAAACCATTTGAAATCAAATTTGGAACCGCCAATACCACCAATTCAAGTAGTGAATGTATCGCACCAAATGTCAGTGGAGAAAATGGAAGTTGTGATGTAGGAAAATACATGACTCATCCCGCATTTACAAGTTTTGGAGACGTCAAAGGGTTATGGGTTGGAAAGTTTGAAACAGGCTATAAAGGAACTGCTCCATCAAGTAGTACAGAAGGAAATGTGAATGATTCAACCAAAGTTCAAATCAAACCGAATGTCAATTCATGGAGATATATCACAAATTCAAATGCCTTTAAAACAAGTTATAATTATAAAAGAAATCTAGATAGTCACATGATGAAAAATACTGAATGGGGAGCGGTAGCTTACTTAACTCATTCTATCTATGGAAAATGTAATGGAACCACTTGTGAAGAAGTGTACATCAATAATAATAGTAATTTCATAACCGGTTGGTCAGGAACCAGTGTCAGTGCAAGTGGTTCAACTAATGATGGTTATGCTTATAGTCATGCTAGTAGTGTCAAAGCGAGTAGTACAGGAAATTATAGTGGCATCTATGATCTAAGTGGAGGAGCTTATGATCGAGTAGCAGGAGTAAGAGAAAGTTTAACATCAGGAAGTGCTGGTTTTACATCCAGTGATGTAAGTACCTATAATAAAAAATATTATGATACCTACTCAACCAGTGCAAATAGTGCTAGTACTTATACCACAAGAATCCTAGGTGATGCTACTGCTGAAACAAAAGGCTGGAACGGTGATAGTGCGCTCTTTGTTTACTCGGGCAATCCATGGTTCGTTCGTGGAGGCGGCTATAATAGTACGTCTAGTGCAGGGGTCTTCAGCTTCTACTATTCTGGTGGTGGTGCCGATAGTTACTTCAGTTTCCGTGTTGTTCTTGCCTATTAGTTTAGCCTATACATGATTAAGAAAGATAAAGAACTGAAGAATAAGCCAATGGGCTTGTTTTTTTGTTTTGTAAAAGAAGAATAAGTCTTTTATAATAAAAATACAAATAAGGTAAAATCTTATTTGGTTATGAAAAAAGTCTTAAGAAAGGCTAACTATTAAAAGTCAATAGTTTTTCTAAAAAATTTAAAATTGGAA